>JBAPQQ010000791.1:0-2045 GCA_049280695.1 Mycobacterium sp. | reverse complement strand
GGGCCCGATCAGCGAGAACACGTCCCCCTCGCGGCCGTCCTCGCGGATCAACGTCGCCGTCAGACCCAGCCGGCGACGCGACTGCAGATCGGCCGTCATCCGGAACACCGGAGCGGGCAGCAGGTGTACTTCGTCGTAGATGATCAGGCCCCAGTCGCGGCTGTCGAACAGTTCCAGGTGCCGGTACGTGCCTTTGGAGCGGCGGGTCATCACCTGGTAGGTCGCGATGGTGACCGGGCGGATCTCCTTGCGCTCACCGGAGTACTCGCCGATCTCCTCTTCCGTCAACGACGTTCGCGCAATCAGCTCGCGCTTCCACTGCCGGCCCGCCACGGTGTTGGTGACGAGGATCAGCGTCGTCGCGCCGGCCTTGGCCATCGCAGCCGCGCCGACGAGCGTCTTGCCCGCTCCGCACGGCAGCACCACCACACCCGAGCCGCCCGCCCAGAACGACGCGGCGGCCATCTCCTGGTAGTCGCGCAGGTGCCAGCCGTCCTGGCGCAGGCTGATCGGGTGGGCTTCGCCGTCGACGTAACCCGCGAGATCCTCGGCGGGCCAGCCGATCTTGAGCAGAATCTGCTTGATGTGACCGCGCTCGCTGGGGTGGACGATGACGGTGTCCTCGTCGATGCGGGCGCCGAGCATCGGCTGAATCTTCTTGTTGCGCAGCACTTCCTCCAGCACCGCGCGGTCGAAGCTGACCAATGTGAGGCCGTGGACGGGGCTCTTGACCAGCTGCAGCCGACCGTACCGCGCCATGGTGTCGACGACGTCGACGAGCAGCGGCTGCGGCACCGCATAGCGCGAGTAGGTGACCAGCGCGTCGACCACCTGCTCGGCGTCATGGCCCGCGGCGCGCGCGTTCCACAGCGCCAGCGGGGTGATGCGATAGGTGTGCACGTGCTCGGGCGCCCGCTCGAGTTCGGCGAACGGGGCGATCGCAGCGCGAGCGTCGTCCGCCAGTGCGTGGTCGACTTCGAGCAGCACGGTCTTGTCGGACTGCACGATCAGGGGGCCGTCGGTCATCCGACCACTATATTTCCGGGCCAGGACAGTACCCGCTGGACCGGCGTCTGCCTGCGTAGACACGTCACTGCCCGAGTGTCGGACGCAGCTTATGCGCGGTGAGGTCGAAAGTCCCTGTTGGGAAACCATCTATTGGACCAAGGTGAAACCCGTGATTCGCCCACTTTTGATGGCAGCAGCAATAGCAGCGGTCGGCATCGGCGTGGCTCCGTCAGCCAGCGCCGACCCCTACGACGTCCTGTGGAAGATGGTGCCACCGGGGTACAGCGAAGGCTCCTGCCAAGCGGCCGGCCCCGGAGACACGTTAGAACCGGGGGCGATAGCTTACGTGGAATGTCACAACAACTCGCTGCCGGGCGGCCCGTCAGTCGCACGCTACGTTCTTTTCAGCGATGTCAACGCGCTGAACAGCCATTTCGCCGATATCTACTACCATTCCCCAATGCACTTCAAGGCCGTGGCATGCCCTGGACGGCCCGCTGACGCGACCCGGTGGGCGGGACCGGGTAACAACTCTGGTGGCTCGGTGGGATGCGGCGACACCGAGGGCGACATGGCCGTTGTGTCGTGGACGAACGACTCCGGCCCGCTAGTTGCGTGGGCTGAGGGCCCCGACCTCAACGCGCTGTACGGATGGTGGTCCACGGTCATCGGCGGCTGAGAACGCGGACACTAGCCGTCGTCGACCGACACCACCGAGGTGACGCGGTGCACGGCGAAGTCGCGCACCCGGCCGGACGCCGGGTCGAATGCCACCAATTGTCCGGCGCGGACGCTGATCGGCGACACCACTCGTTGCGTGGCCACGCCGGCGGGGTCGACGTAGCCCATCACCACCGCGCTCTGCTCGCGGACGGCCTGTTGCAGGAGCAGCACCGCGGTACCGGCGTCGACACGCAGGAGCGGTGGCGTCGCCGCGACCTTACGCAGCATCGCCACGATCGCCTCCAACGTCTGGACGGCCGGCGGGGACATTCCGCGATAGGACCGCCGGTGTGGTGCGTCGGTGACCCGGACCC
>JBAPQQ010000790.1:0-6653 GCA_049280695.1 Mycobacterium sp. | reverse complement strand
GGACGGTGCGGATGAAAGCCGTTGCGCTCCTTCAGGTTTGGTTTCAGACGTCTCAGGGCAGTGGATGCGGCCGCCGAGTGGACGTCGACGCGGGCCAGGTAGGCCGGCCGGTGGCCGACAACCGCGTCGACCTCGTCGGTGGCAGGCGCGAGGGCCTGCGGCCACGCCGATTCGTCCCAGCCGTGCGCCCAGATCGGCCCGTCGGGATGGGTACGCGAGTAGTCGGCGAGAAGTCCAAGGCAGTGCTGCAGCGAGGTGGCGGCGCGCAGGTCCAGACCCGTCATCGTCAGGCCGGTGGCCGTGACGTGCACATGACTGTCGACGAACGCTGGTGCGACGAACGCACCGTCGAGATCGACCATCTCGGCTTTCGGGAACCGGGAGCGGCCGTCGTCGTCACTGCCGAGCCACGTGACGACGCCGTCGCGGACGGCCATCGCGGTGGCGTTGGGGTGCGTCGGGCTGTGCACCCGCCCGCCGATGAGCAGTTGCGTCACCGAGGAAGGGCAGGCGGTTCGACGTCGATCACGTCGATGACCTCGCCGTCGACGTAGTTTCGCCGTCGGGTCGCAGCGACCGCCGCGACGGCGGGGCGGGCGACGGCGCGGGTGGGCGGCAGCAGCAACAGCAGACCCGCCGCGGTGGTGACGATGCCGGGGATGACCACCAGACCGGTGCCGAGGCCGATCAGCGCACTGTCGGTGAGCGCGCCCCGCGGATCGGTGGGGCCGGTTCGGAACTGACGGATCTGGCGATTGACCTGGGAGCCGGCCAGCGCGATGCCGACGGCGAAGGTGGCGAGCACCAGCAACAGCGTCCAGCCGAGACCGATCGCCCAGGCCAGCGCGACGAGGGCCGCCAGTTCGGCGGCGGCGTACAGCAGGAACCAGCGCAACACCATGTGAGGGAAACGCGCCATCGTCGGCCAGGGTTCCTGGGCCATTCCTAAAGCGGCTTGACCTCGAGCGCCACGTGCACCTTGTCGATGCCGCCGCGCACCAGCGTGTGCGGATAGAAGTAGAAGGCGTGGTTCCAGTAGCGCCTCAGGATCGCGCTGTAGAGGCTTCGCGTCTCTGACTTCGGGAGGATTCGGGCCACCCCTTCGACCGGCTCGCTCTTGAGCTTGCCCAAGATGCCGCACTTGGCGATCGTCACGCGCGGGGTGTTGTTGATCCGTTTGGTCTTCCATGACCCGTCGTCAGTGATGATGAGCAGCCGGTCACCGTCGGGCACACCCCAGACCGGTGTCGGCTTCGGCTTGCCGTCCTTGGTGAAGGTCGTGAGCAGAACGTACTTGGACTTGATGACGTCGTCGAAACTGGGGGGCATCACGCTGGGGTGAGTTCGAGGCCGACGTTCTTGCGCATCCCGCCGCGGACGTACTTGCTGAACAGGTTGAACACCTTTCCCATCAGCCCGTAGCGCTTGCCGATCGCGTCATACACCAGGCCGGTCTGCGACTTGTCGAGAATGGTTGCGGTGGCGTCGACGGCTTGGCTCTTCGGAGTGCCTTTGACGTCACATGCCGCCACCGTGACGTGCGAGGTGTTGCGGATGCGCTTGACCTTCCACGAGTCTCCCTCGGTGATCACGAGCAGCCGGTCGCCGTCCGGCGCGGCCCAGATCGGGGTCGGCTTGGGCCGCCCGTCCTTGGTGAATGTGGTCAACAGGATGTACTTGGACTGGGCAATGTCGGCGAAGGTCGGCACGTTCCCAACCTAGCCGGGCCGTCCCGGCTTCACCGAATTGCACGTTATGGCGACGAAGTTCGAGTAGGGGTCGCCATAGCGTTGATTTCGGCGCTGGACGGGGCTCACCCTTCGAGGTCGCCCTCGGCCTCCAACAGGACGCGCTTGAGGCCGTCGACGGTGTCGGGACCCGGCTGCTCCCACATTCCCCGGCTCACCGCTTCGAGCAGCCGCTCGGCCATCCCGTGCAGCGCCCACGGGTTGGATTCGGCCATGAACTTGCGGTTGACGTCGTCGAACACGTACTGCTCGGTGAGCCGCTGATACATCCAGTCGGCCATCACGCCTGCGGTCGCGTCGTAGCCGAACAGGTAGTCGACGGTCGCGGCCATCTCGAAGGCGCCCTTGTATCCGTGGCGGCGCATCGCGGCCATCCACCGCGGGTTGGTCACCCGGGCGCGGAACACCCGCGACGTCTCCTCCGACAGGCTGCGGGTGCGTACCGCCTCGGGCCGGGTGTTGTCGCCGATGTAGGCGGCGGGTTCGCGGCCGGTGAGCGCCCGGACGGTGGCGACCATGCCGCCGTGGTACTGGAAGTAGTCGTCGGAGTCGGCGATGTCATGCTCGCGGGTGTCGGTGTTCTTGGCCGCCACCGCGATCCGGCGGTACTGGCGGGCCATGTCGTCGGACGCGGGCGCGCCGTCGAGGCCCCGGCCGTACGCGAAGCCGCCCCATGCCGTGTAGACCTGTGCGAGGTCCGCGTCGGTGCGCCAGGCGCGGCTGTCGATCAGCTGCAGCAGGCCGGCGCCGTAGGTGCCGGGCTTCGAGCCGAATACACGTGTGGTCGCGCGTCTTTCGTCCCCGTGCTCGGCGATGTCTGCTTGTGCGTGCGCGCGTACATAGTTGAGTTCGGCGGGTTCGTCCAGGCTTGCGGCCAGGCGCACCGCGTCGTCGAGCATCGTCACGACGTGCGGGAAGGCGTCGCGGAAGAAGCCGGAGATGCGCACTGTCACGTCGATGCGCGGCCTTTTCAGCTCATCCAGCGACATCGGCTCGAGCCCGGTCACCCGTCGCGACGCGTCATCCCACTGCGGCCGGATGCCCAGCAGCGCAAGCACTTCGGCGATGTCGTCGCCGGAGGTCCGCATCGCCGACGTGCCCCACACCGACAGCCCGACCGAATCAGGCCACTGCCCGGATTCGTTCCGGTAGCGGGACACCAGCGAATCAGCAAGTGCCGCACCGGTTTCCCAGGCCAGCCGGGACGGGACGGCCTTGGGGTCGACGGAGTAGAAGTTACGCCCGGTGGGCAGCACGTTGACCAGGCCGCGCAGTGGTGAACCCGACGGCCCGGCCGCGACGAACCTGCCGTCCAGCGCGCGCAGCACCTGGTCGATCTCGGCCGAGGTGCCGGCCAGGCGGGGCACCACCTCGGTGGACGCGAACCGCAGGATCGCCGCGATCTGCGGGTCATCGGTCAGAGCGCCGACGGCTGTTGCGTCCCAGTCGGTCTGTTGCAGCGCGGCGAGCAGTCGACGCGCTTCGTCCTCGGCGGCGTCGACTGCGGTGCGGTCGGTGGCGTCGCCGGCCAGCCCGAGCGCCTCCCGGAGTCCGGGCAGCGACTGGTCGCCCGCCCACAGCTGGCGTGCCCGCAGGATGGCCAGCACCAGGTCGAGCTGGTGCTCACCCTCCGGCGTGCGGCCCAGGATGTGCAGACCGTCTCGGATCTGGACATCCTTGATCTCGCACAGCCACCCGTCGACGTGCAGCAGCACGTCGTCGAATTGCTCGTCGGCCGGCCGTTCGCTCAGGCCGAGGTCGTGGTCCAGCTTGGCGGCCTGCAGCAGCGTCCAGATCTGCTGACGGACGGCGGGCAGCTTCGCGGGATCCAGCGCAGCGATCGCGGCGTGTTCGTCGAGCAGCTGCTCCAATCGCGCCATGTCGCCGTAGGTTTCGGCGCGCGCCATCGGCGGGATCAGGTGGTCGACCAGTACCGCGTGCGCGCGTCTCTTGGCTTGTGTGCCCTCACCGGGGTCGTTGACGAGGAACGGGTAGATCAGCGGCAGGTCGCCCAGCGCCGCGTCGGGTCCGCACGACGCCGACATGCCCAGCGTCTTGCCGGGCAGCCACTCGAGGTTGCCGTGCTTGCCGAGGTGCACGACGGCGTCGGCCCCGAAACCGTTGCGCAGCCAGTAGTACGCCGCCAGGTAGTGGTGGCTCGGCGGCAGATCGGGGTCGTGGTAGATCGCGACCGGATTGTCGCCGAAGCCGCGGGGCGGCTGCACCATCAGCACGACGTTCTCGGATTGAATCGCGGCGACCACGATTTCGCCGCGGTCGACGAACAACTGCCCCGGTGGCGGCCCCCAGTGCTGCTGGACTTGGGCCGTGAAATCGGCCGGCAGGGTGTCGAACCATCGGCGGTATTCGCCGGCGGGCACGCGGACCGGATTGCCCTCGAGCTGGCCGGCGGTCAGCCAGTCGGGGTCCTGTCCCCCACGCTCGATCAGCGCATGCATCAGCGCGTCCCCGTCCCCGGCGTCGAGACCGGGGACGTCGCCGAGCCGGTATCCACGTTCGCGCATCGCGTCGAGCAGGGCGATCGCGCTGGCCGGCGTGTCCAGCCCGACGGCATTGCCGATGCGCGCATGCTTGGTGGGGTACGCCGAGAAGACGACGGCCACGCGCTTGTCCTCCGGCGAGATACGTCGTAACCGGGCCTGCCGCAGGGCGATACCCGCAACCCGCGCGCAGCGTTCGGCGTCGGGTACGTAGGAGATCAGCCCTTCGTCGTCAATCTCCTTGAACGAGAACGGAACTGTGACGATTCGGCCGTCGAACTCGGGCACGGCGACCTGGGTGGCGACGTCGAGCGGAGACAGCCCGTCGTCGTTGGCTTCCCATGCGGCGCGGGGACTGGTCAGGCACAGGCCCTGCAGGATCGGGATGTCGAGTGCGGCGAGGTGGGCCACGTTCCAGCTGTCGTCGTCACCGCCGGCCTGCGCCGCAGACGGGTTCGCTCCCCCGGCGGCCAGCACGGTCACCAGCATCGCGTCGGCAGCCTTGAGCGTGTCGATGAGTTCGGGTTCCGCGGTGCGCAGCGACGCGCAGTACACAGGCAGTGCGCGGCCGCCGGCCTGTTCGATCGCCTGGCACAGGGCTTCGACGTATGCGGTGTTGTTAGCGAGATGCTGGGCGCGGTAGTAGAGCACCGCGATCGTCGGGCCGTCGGTGTGGACGGACGCCCGTTCGAGCAGACCCCACGTCGGGGAGGCCTTGGGCGGGGCGAAGCCGTAGCCGGTCATCAGCACCGTGTCGGACAGGAACGCGTGCAGCTGATGGAGGTTGTCGATGCCGCCGTGGGCCAGGTACAGATGGGTCTGCAGCGCGATGCCGGCCGGAGTGGTGGAGCGGTCCATCAGGTCCGCGTCAGGGGCCTGCTCGCCGCTGACCAGCACGGTGGGCACCCCGCTGGCAGTCACTGCGTCGATGCCGTCCTGCCAGGACCGGTACCCGCCGAGGATGCGCACGACGGCGACATCGGCACCGTCGAGCAGGTCCGGCAACTCGTCGGGGTCCAGGCGCGCCGGGTTTGCCCACCGGTACGCGGCCCCGCTGGCGCGGGCGGTGATCAGGTCGGTGTCAGACGTCGACAGCAGGACGACAGTTGTAAGTTCTGCTCCTCGCGTCCGCGGCGGTTCTGGCACCTGTCATTCTTACCGCAGGAGGTAGCCGCGGCTTCCCCGGGAGTGGGACCATTTGCCGATGGACGAGGATGACCCCGAAAAGCGCATAGCGGAACTGGAACGGCGTGCCACAGAGTCGAGGTCGGCCGGCACGGCGCACGCGGAGTTGACACCTGCCGATGTCCGCGATGTGGCATTCAGCAAGCCGCCGTGGGCAAAGCGCGGATACAACGAAGACGACGTTGACGCGTTCCTTGACCGCATCCAGGCGAAGCTGCTCAACCCGGGCGATAGTTCCCTCACCGCAGCCGACATCCACAGCGTTGCATTCAGCAAGCCGCCCTTGGGAAAACGCGGATACAACGAAGACCAGGTCGACGCATTCCTCGACCGCGTCGAAGCAGAGATCAGGCGGCTCGAGGGATCGGCCTAGAACGGCCGAGGATCGTTGGCGCGCGGGCTTGTCGGCGTTTTTCGCGTTCGTGCAGCATGCCGTGTCATGGCTGCTGCCCGCACGCATGGCCGTCTTCAAGTGAGCGCAGTTCGCGGTCGAGGTTGGCGCGAGCTCTCGATTCCCATCGGCTGCGCGCCAGTGGCGTGTGAAACACTGCCGGTCCGGCCAACAGCGCCCGCACCACGCGGGCCCGTCCGGCGCGGAAGTCGCCGTCGGGCACGTGGGCGTATTCGGCTCGTACCGCGGCGGTGTTGGCGCGGTAGCGATCCGGTTCGGTGCCGAGGACCGCCAGGTCAGCGTCACACAGCGCCTCGCCGTTGCGGTCACCGCGGGCCGGGTCGTGCCCCGTCGTCAATCGCACCAATCGGGCCACCTCGGCGATGAACGACGGGTCGACACCCAGCGCCGCGAGGTCAGCCTCTGCCCGCTGCGCGCTGCACTCCTCGTCGTCCGGTTCACCCCGGTAGACAGCATCGTGGTACCAGGCGGCCAGTCGAACCGCGTCGGGATCCGCGGCGTGGTCGGCCACTTCTTCGACGTGAGCGAGCACGTCCCGGAGATGGCCGAGCGTGTGGTAGCGCCGGTGCGGTTCCGCCCAGAGTGCCAGCAGCGCAACGCCGGTCGCGTTCGCGTCCGGATGCGTGGTGTGCCGGCCGATCACGGCTTCCCACGCGCGCATCAAGTCTTCGACGTCATCGGGCATGCGGGCCTCCCGACCGGCGGTGCAGCGGCAGCGTGGCCACCACGAAGACGGCCACGGCGGCCACAGGCGCCGCCAATGGCAGCCACGGCAACGTCGCCGGCACCATGGTCGCGACGACGCCG
>JBAPQQ010000789.1:0-4191 GCA_049280695.1 Mycobacterium sp. | reverse complement strand
CGCGACGGAAAGCTCTGGATGCGCTCGCTGGGCACTCTCAAGCGCGTCGACGTGGTGCTGCGCCGCGTCGACGCCGACTACGCCGATCCCCTTGACCTGCGCGCAGATTCGCGCCTGGGGGTGGTGGGACTGGTCGAGGTGCAACGGCGTGGCGCGGTCACCGTGGTGAATACGCTCGGCAGCGGGGTCCTGGAAAACCCTGGGCTGCTTCGCTTCTTGCCGCAGCTCGCCGAGCAGCTGCTCGGCGAGAAGCCGCTGCTGCAGACGGCGCCGGTGTACTGGGGCGGCATCGACAAGGAACACCGCCACCTTCTGGCCCGTCTGCCGTCGCTGCTGATCAAGCAGACGACCGGCGGCGACACGATTGTCGGTCCGGCGCTGTCGGCGCGGCAGCGGTCCGAACTCGTCGCGCGCATCGACGCCGCACCATGGCAATGGGTGGGACAGGAGTTGCCCCAGTTCTCCTCTGCGCCAACGTGTTACCGCACCGGCGCACTGTCGTCGGCCGCGGTGGGGATGCGCCTTTTCAGCGTGTCTCAGCGGGGCGGTTACGCGCCGATGATCGGCGGCCTCGGCTACGTCATGGCACCCGGCAATGCCGCGAACACGTTGAACACCGTCGCCGCCAAGGATGTCTGGGTGCGCCCGATGGAGCGCGCGCGGGCCGAGGCGCTGACGGTGCCGTCGGTGGAGCTGCCGACGATGACGGGCGCGGGCACCCAGGGTGTCACGTCGCCGCGCGTGCTGTCCGACCTGTTCTGGATGGGCCGCTACGGCGAGCGGGCCGAGAACCTCGCCCGGCTGCTGATGGTCACGCGCGAGCGTTACCACGAATACCGTCATCGCCAAGACACCGAAGAGAGCGAGTGCGTCCCGGTCCTGCTGACCGCGCTCGGCCGGATCACCGGAACCGACACGGGTGCCGACGACGACCACCACGAGATGATCGCGGTCGCGCCGTCGACGCTGTGGGCTCTGACCATGGACCGCGAACTGGCCGGTTCGCTGGCGCAGTCGGTGGCGGGACTGGCCTTCGCCGCCCGCTCGGTGCGCGACCAACTGTCCAACGACACCTGGCGCGTGCTGGCCGCGGTGGAGCGCGCCGTGGCGCGCCGCTCCGAACCGCCGGACTCGCTCGCCGAGGGTGATGCGCTGCTCGCGGCCACCCAGCAGCAGACGCTCGCCGGAATGCTCGCGTTGTCCGGGGTCGCGGCCGAGTCGATGGTGCACGATGCCGGCTGGACGATCATGGACATCGGCAAGCGGATCGAGCGCGGGCTGGACCTGTGTGCGTTGCTGGACGCGACTTTGACGACGACGCGCACTCCCGGGGCCGAGCAGGCGATCACCGAGTCGACGCTGGTGGCGTGCGAGTCGTCGGTCATCTACCGGCGGCGCAACCCGGGCAAGGTCAGTGTGGCCGCAGTGGCCGAGCTCGTGCTGTTCGACGCCGCCAACCCGCGGTCGCTGGTGTTCCAACTCGAGCGCATCCGCACCGCGCTGAAGACACTGCCCGGCGCGTCGGGGTCGTCGCGGCCCGAGCGGCTGGTCGACGAGATGAGCACCCGGTTGCGCCGGCTCGACCCAGAGGACCTCGAAGACGTCGACGACGGCCGGCGCACCGAGCTGGCCGGGCTGATGGAGGGCATTCATGGGTCGCTGCGTGACCTGGCGGACGTGATCAGCGACACGCAACTGTCGCTGCCCGGCGACATACAGCCGCTGTGGGGCCGCGACGAACGCAGGATGCTGCCGTGAGCCATCGCTACCGGATCGTCCACCGCACCGAGTACCGCTATTCGGATGTGGTGACGAACTCGTACGGCCGGGGCTTTCTGACGCCGCGGGAGACGTCGCGCCAGCAGTGCCTCCAGCACGATCTGCGCATCGACCCCGAGCCCGCGGACCGCTCCACCAGCCGCGACGCCTACGGCAACATCGGCACGTACTTCCACGTCACTGCGGAGCACCGCAGGCTTTCGGTCACCAGCACGGCCGTCGTCGACGTGAATCCCGTTCCCCCGCAGCGGTATCGGACCGGAACTTCGACCGCTTCGTGGGAGGACGCGCGTCCGGCCGGACTTCCCGGCGCCCTTGCCACCGAGTTCGCACTCGATCTGAACCCGCCCGAGATCACCGACGCGGTCCGCGATTACGCCGCCCCGAGCTTCCCCGCGGGGCGCCGGCTGATCGACGCGCTGGGCGACCTGTCGTCGCGGATCTACGCCGACTTCACGTACAGGTCCGGCTCGACGACGGTGTCGACCCAGGTTGCCCAGGTTTTGGCCGCGCGCGAAGGGGTATGTCAGGACTTCGCGCGCCTGGCCGTGGCGTGCCTGCGCGCCAACGGCCTTGCGGCTAGTTATGTCTCGGGGTATCTGGCCACCGATCCGCCGGAAGGAAAGGAACGTATGGTGGGCATCGATGCGACGCATGCGTGGGCCGCGGTGTGGACCCCCGGCGATCGGTGGCTGGCCTTCGACCCGACCAACGACCAGATGGTGGACCATCGCTACATCCTCGTCGGCTGGGGCCGTGACTACGCCGACATACCTCCGCTGCGCGGCATCATCTACACCGATTCCGAGCGCAGCGCGATCGACGTGTCGGTAGACGTCGAGCCATTCGAAGGGGACGTGGTTCATGCGTGACCTCCTCTGCCCGAACTGCGGTCAGCACCTGACGTTCGAGAACTCGGTGTGCCTGTCGTGCGACAGTCCGCTCGGGTTCTCCCTCGACGACATGGCGCTGCTGGTGCTCGCTGGTGCTCCCGACGCCGCCAAGCCCGGCTTCGTCGACGCCGGCGACTACGAACTGTGTGCGAACATGCACTTGGCGCAGTGCAATTGGCTCGTGGAGAAGTCCCCGGTGCGACGGCTGTGCGCGTCGTGCCGGCTGACCCGCACCCGGCCCCACGACACCGACACCACCGCACTGGCCGCGTTCGCCGACGCCGAGAAGGCCAAACGCCGGCTGATCGCCGAGCTGCACGAGCTGAGGCTGCCGATCGTCGGCCGCGACGAGGACCCGGAACTGGGACTGGCCTTCGACCTGCTGTCCAGTGCACAGGAGCAGGTGTTCACCGGCCACGACAACGGGGTGATCACGCTGGACCTCGCCGAAGGCGACGACGTGCACCGCGAGCAGTTACGCGTCGAGATGGACGAGCCCTATCGCACGCTGCTGGGCCATTTCCGCCACGAGGTCGGCCACTACTACTTCTACCGGCTCGTCGAGGGATCGGACTACGCCGAGCGGTTCCGGGAACTCTTCGGCGACCCGGACGCCGACTATCAGGAGGCGCTGGACCGCCATTACCGCGACGGTGCACCGGCCGGCTGGGACGAGAGTTACGTGTCGTCCTACGCGACGATGCACGCGGCCGAGGACTGGGCCGAGACCTTCGCGCACTACCTGCACATCCGCGACACCCTCGACACCGCCGCCGCGTTCGGATTTGCCCCGGCCAATGCTACCTATGAGCGAAAGGTGCTGGGGCCAAGCGGTTTCGACGCGATCATCAACATGTGGCTGCCATTGTCATGGGGGCTGAACATGGTGAACCGGTCGATGGGCCGCGACGACTTGTATCCGTTCGTGCTGCCGGTGCCGGTGCTCGACAAGATGCGGTTCATCCACACCGTGGTCGACGAGATGACGTCTGACCCGACGAAACTGGCCGCGGCCAGTCGCAGTCCCGACTAGCATCTGCCGGCATGACGAGACGTTTCGGTGTTCGCCTGGGCGCGGCCGTGTTCGCGGGTCTGCTGATGCTGCCGCTGGCCGGCTGCAGCAAGACCATCAAGCCCGACGGCGCGGCGCAGTCTGTCACCGACATCGTGTCGCAGCAGACCGGCTTCAAGCCCACCGACGTGAAATGCCCCGAGGGGGTCGATGCCAAAGAAGGACAGGAATTCGACTGTCACTTCACGGGACCCCAAGACAAGCCCTACACCGCGCATCTGAGGGTCACCAAGGTCAACGGCGACGACGTCGAGTTCTACATCAACACCCGCCCCAGCTGAGAGTCCGCACCTCGACCGCGAACGTGCGCCGAGCGACATTTCGCGCACACTCGCGCTCACGGGTGCGCTACAGCAGGAGACGGATCGTACGTCCCGCTCGCGTGGTATGCCTGAAGCGTGTCGCGGACGTGAGGAGCGAAATGGCATCCGACGGTCTTTTCGACCT
>JBAPQQ010000788.1:0-7953 GCA_049280695.1 Mycobacterium sp. | reverse complement strand
GGCGCGCCCGGCACGCTCGCGAAGACGGCACCGGGCAACCGCTGCCCGGTCTTGACGAAGCCGACCACCACCAACTGCACATCGCCCGCCCACGCCGACGGCGGCGGCAGCAGCCCGAACCTGACCTGCTGGGCCGGGTCGTCGCTCCTGGCGTATCCGGTCTCGATGAGCGCCCGCGTGGCCGGGTCCAGTGCAACCAGAATCGCCTGTGGCACACCAATCTGACCGAACGGCATGAGGATCGGCAGCTCGCCCTCGGGCGCGGGCACCAGGATGTCGGTCATGTTGCCGGATTGCGTGACGATGTTGCCCGGGTCGTTCGGGTCGACCGTGTCGTAGGTGCTGTGCAGGTAGTAGAAGCCCAAGAACGCGTTGACGTCTGACAGCCCGTTGATCGGATACGCGGGAGCGTCGGCGGGGCCGTCGTATTGCCGTGTCACCATCACCACCGGTGCATCGGTCGACGGTGTCGCGTTGCCGGCGGTGATTCCAAGAAACGGGATGCGGGTGCCCGCCGGGAACCGGGACAGGATGCCGCCATTCGGCCGCTCCGGGTCGGCGATCAGGACGAACGCGACGCTGTCACCAGGCCCCCAGTTCGAGACCTCGTGTGAGGCCGCGACGGCACCTTCCGAGTATCCGACGACGGTGGTCGGGTTAGTCGCCGACGGCGGATGGTCGGCCAGGTAGTCCTGCAGGTTCTGCTGTGCGATGGCTATCGACTGGTCGCCCGTCGGCGCTCCGAATCCGTCGAGCCAGCCCAAGTCGGCGGGGTACTGCACGAAGTAGGGCGTGGTGCCGGCAGTCGGCTGCTGCAGAGGAGTACAGATGTTGCAGGGGATCGGCGCCTGGTATTCGCCGGTGAGCTGGTTCGCCATGCGGGCGCCGGTGCCCGGGTAGTTGTGGCCGTCGATGAACACGACGGTCGGGTCAGCGGTGGCGGTGGCGAGCACCACGCTCTGCGCCAGCGCGAACCCGCCGACCAGCAGGCCGATCTTTGACACCCGGCGCACGTTGCCTCGCCGCTTGTCCTTGTTGTTGCGGTGCTTGGCCACGTGGACAACCCCCGATATGAGTTTGCTATCGACCCCCTGCTCGACATAGCTTATGCGCACGTTGGCAAGATCACAAATCTGGCTCCTGCAGGCGCAGTCATTGCGCTCTAGCAGGGATTTATCGATGCCAGCCGTTCTGGGAGCCGCTGCTGCGCCGGTTTGCCTCAGCAGTAGCCAGGTTGGCCCTGCGTGCGTTGCTGTCCAGCGGGGTGACTGCCGCCGCTCTTTCATGTACCATCTGGTACATGATCACCGAAAGCACCGTCGAGATCGCGGCACCAGCCTCCGTTGTGTGGGACGTCTTCAGCGACGTCCAGCGATGGCCGGAGTGGACGGCCTCGGTGACCAGCCTTGCCGGCCTCGACGGCCCGGACCTTGCCGTCGGTAAGCGGTTCGCGATCAAACAACCTCGTCTGCCGCGACTGGCGTGGGAGATCACCGAGGTTCTGCCGGGTGAGTCGTGGACATGGGTGCAGCGGTCTCCGGGCGGCTCGACTCTCGCCCGCCACGACGTCGTCGCCACCGACGACGGCCACACCCTGGTCCGCCAGCGGCTCGAACAACGAGGGCCGATCGGCGCCTTGGTGGGCCGGCTCATGCGGATGACGACCAAGCGCTATCTCGAACTCGAGGCGCAGGGCCTCAAGGCGCGCAGCGAGCAGCGCGCCGCATCGCATGGCCCGACCACCTGACGTCGAGCGCCGGCGAGAACTGCTCGACGCGCTCGTCGACGCGTTCGCACAAGGCGGCATCGGCGACCGCTCGCTGCGCGAGGTGGCCGAGGCGGTCGGCACGAGTCACCGAATGCTGCTGCACCACTTCAGTTCTCGCGGTGAGATGCTGGTGGCGATCGTCGATGAAGTGGAACGCCGCCAGCGGGAGGTCCTCCGCGAGCTGCCCCCCGAGCCGGCTGACGGCTTCGCAGCGATGTGGGCCGACGTTCGCCGTCCCGAGTTGCGTCCGTTCGAGCGGCTCTTCTTCGAGTGCTATGCGCGGGGAGCCCAGGGCGAGGAGCCTTATGCGCGCATGCTGCCCGGCGCCGTCGACGACTGGCTCACCGAGATCGGCGACGCCGCCCTGGCGCGGCTCGGCTTGGCGGTGATCCGCGGACTTCTGCTCGACCTCGTCGGCACCGACGACGACGCAGGCGTGCAGGCGGCGGCCCAGGCATTCGTCGATCTCCTCCGCCGGGCAGCTTGACCGGCGGATGGACATTCCCATGACTGCAACCGACGATCACGGTCTGCGGTATCTAGAACGTCGACTTAGTACTTGCTGCCAACGTGATCCGGTGCCGACCGGCGGGCACGGCGACCTTCGCACCAGTGAGAGCGCCATCGAGTTGCACCGACATCCCGGGTGGCAACGCGGCCAGACTCACCTGTGCGGCGGTATCGGTGGCCACGGTGATGGTCGAGCGGGGCAACGCGGCTAACCCTGCTCGCACGACGTCGATCGTTATAGCAGCCACTCCGCTGAGTGCGAGCGTGAGGTAGGGCAGGACCTCGGCGGGCGGTCCGAGCCGCCATTCCTGCTCGGTGTACAGCCCCGGTGAGGGGTCGAGGTGAGGGAGGAATCCGCGGCGGCGTCGGGTGACGTGCGCCTCGTCAGGATGGGCATAGGAGCGGGCGTCGACAGCGGCAATCGCGCCGGGTGCCGCGGTAACGTCCGCGGCACCGCTGAGTTCTGAGAGCCACCAAACCTGGTGTGGCCCAATGCCGAGATCGGGACGCACCAGCTGTGGGTACCAGGCGAAACTGATGTGCCCGGGGTCGGGCTGCCGTAGACCGGTGCCCATGTGGGCCACCGGGTCGTCGAACTTGTCCCGAAAGAGGAATGCGACGTGGTCTTCGAACGGGTAGACGGTGAACCGATAGCGGTAGCCCAACCGGTCGAGCTCGAGCACTTGCTCGGCAACCGACGCGAACGGCACCAACCCGTCGAGCAGCCCATGGGCGATGACGAATGGCAGCCAGCGAGCGTTTTCGAGCAGCCGCCAAGTCTCACCCTCACGGGCGCAATGCGAACGCGGATCGGTGTCGGCGGGAATGTCGGTTCCCGGCAACACCCGCACGCCGCAGGTCGGCGGCCCTGCCAAAACCACCGCCTGCGAAAACTCTTGCGGATAGGCCAGCCCGAACTTGTAGGTGCCGTAGCCGCCCATCGAGTAACCGGCTACGACGGTACGGTTGGGGTCGAGGCCGACCTGATCGGCCACTCGGGCCCATACTTCCCACACGTCGAGTTCGCCCTCGTCGAAGTACCAGCATGACGGGCCGCGGGACAGCGGTGTGACGACGACGGAGCCGCGCCCGTCGCAGACCTCAGCAAGCAGCCGCGGGTCGATGGCGGCGAACTGGTTCTGTCCCAGCGCCAGCGAGTGCAGCAGCAGCGTCAGCGGTAGCTTCTGCCCGGACGTGTAGGTGGCCGGCAGGCGGATGGAGTAAGGCTGTACCCGGCCTAGGAACAGCGGCTTGGTGCTCAGCTGCAGCAGGTTGGTGTCGGCGACTCCCTGCCCGAGCTCGATTGATGAGACGTACCAACGCGTCGAGGGTCCGGTGATGACCGGCTCGGCGGCGTTAGCGCGCGCTGCCAGCTGCTCCCAACGCACCGCCTGAGCGAACTGCGAAACGTCGCCGTCGGTCAGCGCGGCGGCCTGTGCCTCATCCGACCAGAAGTTCAGATGAGTCTTCTCCTGATCATGGGTGCGGAAGGCCACGTTGTATACGTTGGGCTGCCCGGGCAGAGCGCCGTGCTCGGCTGGAACGTCGGCGAACCCGTCACCGGCGGGGTTGGCCAACCCGGCCGCCAACTGCACGGTCCACGTCCCAGTCGGTTGCACCAGCGACCGCGGGACCTGGGCCAGAAATGACCGCGACGCCATGTCCACCGAGTGCTTCACCGCCGTGCGTGCCCCGGTCTCCAGGTCGATCAGCCACGCACCCGTTCCAGAAATCAGCAGCGCCATATCGATTCCCGGCGAGCGCACTCCCGCCCCCGCCGGCCACTCATCGGTACCGGTACGGCTTCGGTCGGTGTCGAAGGTGAACAACGCGATCGGCACCGCGGCGTCCAGCAAGGTGTTCCAGTCCACCCGCCACCAGGTCTCGGTTTCGGTGAGTCCGATAGCGACCCGGAAGATGTCGGCGCCATTCCGTGCCGCCGGCCCATCCGGATAAACATAGGTGCCGCGGGGAGGCACCATCAGTCCACCCGTTATGACGTTTACCGGCACCCCAGTCGCCCCGTGATCGTCGTAGATGAAATCGGTCCAAAACAGCGCGCCATTGGCCAATCGGGCCGTCCCGCAGGTCCGTGAGAACTCCTCACCAAACGGCCAGCCGACTGGCGTAGGAAGTGTCGGCTCGGGCTTCAGAGCTGCCGGTGGCACTCCCTCAGGCATGCCGCCCACTACCACTAGATCGGTAGTTGACGGCGTCGCAGTCGTCGCGTGTATTACTGCGTCAGCCACCCGGCGCGCCATGCGAACAGGCAGACGCGCTAAATCGAGCAGTCCCATGACTTCAGCCTCCCCTGCCTGCGACCCCGCCTGCGCACCTCGCTCTTCCCAAGATGGATCAGCCCAGAAGCATTTGCAAGAGCCGGCCGGGACATCGCAACGCCAAAGAACGGAATTGAACGCAACCCGCTCGCCGACAACTAAAGGCCGTTCCGTATCAGGCTTGTCTGCAACCGTTTTCAGCGAACAATAAGAACAATTCGAAGCCTCACCATCGCGCCGCACAGCTTATTGACAGCAAAGCGCCGTTGGAGGCGGTCGTCGACTTGTCGGAAAGCCCGGCAAGGTGCGAGCCTCGTCCGCGCTCGCCAATAGTGGCAGGATCAGTCCATGGCCGAACGCGTCGAGGTCCAGCGCACCATCGCCGCCCCCGCCGCCGACATCTTCGCCGTGCTGTGCGACCCGCAGGGCCATGTCGCGATCGACTCGTCCGGGATGCTGCAGGGCGCCGGCGGCGACCCGGTTTCCGCCGCCGGTGACAACTTCGTCGTGCACATGGATCGCGAGTCGCTGAACGACTTCCCCGAAATGGGCAAGTACGACGTCACCGTCTCGATCCGCGACTTCGAGAAGGACCGGCTGATCTCGTGGACGGTGCTGGGCAGAATCCGCCCGCAGATCGGTCACGTCTACGGCTACCGGCTCGAACCCGCCTCCGACGGCGCGGGCACCGTCGTCACGTCGTTCTACGACTGGTCCGACATCGACCAGACATGGCGTGATGCCGGCATCTTCCCGATCATCTCCGAAACCGCCCTGCGGGCCACGCTGGGCATCCTCGACCGAACCGTCCGACGCGGCTATCCGCGCGGGGAAAGGAGTTGAGAAAGTGAGGATTACGGTGATCGGTGCAAGCGGGCTGATCGGACGCAAGGTGGTCTCGCTGTTGACGGGCGACGGCCACGAGGCGGTGTCCGCATCGCGGGAATCGGGGGTGGACGTGCTGACCGGCGAAGGGCTGGCCGACGCGCTGGCCGGCGCCGACGCGCTGGTCGACGTAGTCAACTCGCCGTCGTTCGACGACGAACCGGTGATGCACTTCTTCAGCACGTCGACGTCCAAGTTGGTGAAGGCCGCCAAAGCCGCCGGGGTGGGCCACTACGTCGCGCTGTCGATCGTCGGGGCCGACGGGTTACCCGAAAGTGGTTATCTGCGTGCGAAGGTCGCGCAGGAGAAGCTGATCACCGAGTCCGGCCTGCCGTACACGATCGTGCGGGCCACGCAGTTCCAGGAGTTCGCCGACGCGATCGTGGCCTCCATGACGGAGGGTACGACGGTCCGTGTGCCTGATGCGCTGATCCAGCCGATCGCCGCCGACGACGTTGCCGTCGCGGTGGCACGCGCCGCGGTAGGTGAGCCGCTCAACCGCACTGCCGACATCGGTGGGCCGCAGAAGATTTCGTTCGAGGACCTTGCTCGCGGCGTCCTGTCCCGGCATGGCGACGACAAGGCCGTCGTCGTCGATTCGCAGGCAACCTACTTCGGAACGGCACTTTCCCAGAACAGCCTCGTCACGGCTGACCGCTGAGCGGGACCGCCCTGCTCAGCCGAAGGCGGATCCCTGCTCGCGATCGAGATACGTCTCGCCCTTGTTCTTCAAGAAGAAGACGTACACCACCAGCGATGCCGCGATGCACGCAGTCACGTACGCGATGTACATCGGCACCTGATCGCGCACCTTGAACGCCTGGTAGATCACCGGCGCCGTGCCACCGAATATCGAGTTCGCCAGCGCGTAGCCGACCCCGACACCAAGTGCCCGCACATGCGCGGGGAACAACTCGGACTTCACCAGCGCGTTGATCGACGTGTATCCCGTCAGGATCACGTAGCTTCCCGCCACCAACGCGAACGTCGTTATCGGTGAACGGGTTTCGGCGAGATAAGTGACGAGGATGTAGGTGTAGAAGAGTCCGCCGATGCCGAACCACACCAACAGCGGTTTGCGGCCGACCTTGTCGCTGACTATCCCGCCCACCGGCTGAATCAGCATCAAGAAGACCAGCCCGATCAGGTTGATCCAGGTGGCGGTCATCGCCTCGTCCTGGTAGGCGCTCTTGACGATCGCGGGTGCGTTGACGCTGTACGTGTAGAACGCGACCGTGCCGCCCATCGTGATCGAGAAACACAGCAGCAGCGGTTTGGCGTAATGGGCGAACAGCTCACGCAGCGAGCCCGAGTTCCGGTCTCGGCCTTCCTTGATCGCCTCCAGGCGTTCCTCGCTCAGCGATTCGTCCATCGTGCGGCGCAACCAGAACACCACGACCGCAGCGACGCCGCCGACGGCGAACCCGATGCGCCAACCGAATTCGTGGACGTGGTCGTCGTCGAGGAAGGTCAAGATCATCAGCAGTGTGAACTGCGCGAGCACGTGGCCACCGACAAGCGTCACGTACTGGAACGACGAGAAGAAGCCACGCCGTTCCCGCGTCGCCGCCTCCGACATGTACGTCGCCGATGTGCCGTACTCGCCACCGGTGGCGAACCCCTGGACCAGCCGGCACAGGATCAGGACGACTGGCGCGGCCGCTCCGATGACCGTGCGCGACGGCACCACTGCGATGACGAACGAACACGCCGCCATCAGCGACACACTGAACGTCAGCGCGGCCCGGCGGCCATGACGGTCGGCAAAGCGGCCGAAAAACCACGAGCCGATGGGCCTCGTCACGAATGTCACCGCGAAGATCGCGTAGACGTAGACCGTCGAGTTCTTGTCGGCCTGGTCGAAGAACTTGTTCTCGAAGTACGGCGCGAAGACGGTGTAGACGTAGACGTCGTACCACTCGACGAGGTTTCCCGACGAGCCCCTGATGATGTTCCAGATGGCCCGGCGGATTTCGGCCGGACTCGACGGAGGCGGGTGTGCGGTCGAAACGGCCATGGCGGTCTCGACGTTATCGCCCCCGCCGTGAAGTGGGTGCCGATCGCATCTGATTTGGTTGAATTGTCGCGCCTACCACAGCGGGTACGACAGATCGCGTGCGCCGAAATCAGTTTACCCACAGGGGTTTTCGCCTGTGGATTGGCGCTTGAGGTGTCGGTCCCGGGCGCTAGAATTCGCTTATGTGTTCGAGTCGGGTGGTTGATCGGGACGGTGTGATGGCCGTGCTGGATCGCTACCGTGCGGCGGTCTGCGAGTTGGTGGACTTGCCGCTGGATGTGTTGGGCGTGCCCGATCTGTTCGCGGTGCTCGATGCGGTGGAGACCGGGCGCTGCCGGCTGCCGGTGATCGAGCACCGGGCGATCACCTCCATCGCCGCCCGGGCCACCCCCGAGCAGATCGGCAGGTCGCTGAAAAAGACCTTGGCTGAGCGGTTGCGGATCCGGCCCGGCCAGGCGCGCCGGCGCATCGCCGACGCCGAGATGCTGGGCGCG
>JBAPQQ010000787.1:0-4101 GCA_049280695.1 Mycobacterium sp. | reverse complement strand
GATCACGTGCCCGAGACCCTGTCCCTTCACCTTCGGGTGCACCGCGACCGTTCGCACCTCGCCGAGGTCCGACCACATCACATGCAAAGCGCCGCAGCCGATCACCTCGCCGTCGAGTTCGGCCACCCAGAATTCCTGGACCGCTTCGTAGAGCGTCACCAGGTTCTTCTCCAGCAGGATCTTGCCGGCGTAACAATCGACTAGACCCTTGATCGCCGGCACGTCTGACGTCCGGGCTCGCCGGATCACGAGGCCGTCAGACCGTGTCGCGCTCACACAGTGAACATATCGGCTGGGTGCAACGGATATTCTGATGCCGTGCCAGCGCCCCCCTCACGCGACCCGGCGGCGGCGACGACGTCCCCGACGGCGCGGCTGGTCAACGTCGCCAACGTGCTGACGACGATCCGGCTGGCACTGGTTCCCGTCTTCCTCTTCGCGTTGTTCGCCGATGGCGGCTACGAAACGCGTTGGCGCATAGCAGCTTTCGTCGTGTTCGCAGTCGCTATGGTGACCGACCGATTCGACGGGGTACTGGCCCGCAACTACGGGATGATCACCGAATTCGGCAAGCTTGCCGACCCGATCGCCGACAAGGCACTGCTGGGCGCGGCGCTCATCGGGCTGTCGCTACTGCACGAGCTGCCCTGGTGGGTGACGGTGCTGATCCTGGTCCGGGAGGTCGGGATCACGGTGTTGCGGTTCGTCGTGCTCCATCACGGCGTGATCCCGGCGAGCCGCGGTGGGAAACTCAAGACCCTGGTCCAGGCGGTGGCGATCGGGCTGTTCATCTTGCCGCTGCCGGGGGTGTGGCACGTTGTCGCCATCGCGACGATGGCAGTGGCCGTCGTGCTCACGGTCGTCACCGGGATCGACTACGTCGCGCAGGCCGTCAAGGACAGCCGGGGACGCAGGTAAGTGACGGGAACCATCCGGGCCGCGGCCGGCGTTGCCAATAGGTACGTATCCGCCCACCCGAAGGAGTGCACGATGGCAGCGTTGCTGCGCGAGGTGATCGGCGACGTGCTTCGCCGCGCCCGCACGTCGCAGGGGCGGACCCTGCGTGAGGTTTCCGACTCGGCTCGGGTGAGCCTGGGATATCTGTCCGAGGTGGAGCGCGGACGCAAGGAGGCGTCGAGCGAACTGCTGACCGCGATCTGCGGTGCGCTGCACGTTCCCCTGTCCGACGTGCTGAGCGATGCGGGCCAAGAACTGCACCGGCAGGAACGCTCTGACGCGACCATCAGCGCCGCCAACATCGATGCGGCCACCAGGGTCGTCATCCCGCCCGTCGTGTCGATGGCGGGCGATGTGGGGGCACCACCCGCTTGCGGGGGACGCTCGCGCGAAGAGCAGATAGCGGTGGCCTGACCCGCTGCGCCGCCTGCCTGGAAGCGGATAAATTGGGCAGCACGCGCACGTAGTCCTGCAGACAACCACAAACGAAGGCGGAAGCACTCATGGCCAACCCGTTCGCCAAGGCGTGGAAGTACCTGATGGCGCTGTTCTCCTCGAAGGTCGACGAGTACGCCGACCCGAAGGTGCAGATCCAGCAGGCCATCGAGGACGCGCAGCGTCAGCACCAGGCGTTGACCCAGCAGGCCGCCCAAGTCATCGGTAATCAGCGTCAGCTTGAGATGCGGCTCAACCGGCAGCTAGCCGACATCGAGAAGCTTCAGGTCAACGTCCGTCAGGCGTTGACGTTGTCCGACCAGGCCACCGCGGCCGGTGACGCCGGCAAGGCCACCGAGTACAACAACGCCGCCGAGGCGTTCGCGGCGCAGCTGGTCACCGCCGAGCAGAGCGTCGAGGACCTCAAGGGCCTGCACGACCAGGCGCTGCAAGCCGCGGCGCAGGCCAAGAAGGCGGTCGAGCAGAACGCGATGGCGCTGCAGCAGAAGATTGCCCAGCGCACGAAGCTGCTCAGCCAGCTCGAGCAGGCCAAGATGCAGGAGCAGGTCAGCGCGTCGCTGCGGTCGATGAGCGAGCTGGCCGCGCCGGGCAACACGCCGAGCCTCGATGAGGTGCGCGAGAAGATCGAGCGTAGGTATGCCAACGCACTCGGGTCCGCGGAGCTGGCGCAGAACTCCGTACACGGTCGGATGCTCGAGGTGCAGCAGGCCAGCGTTCAGATGGCCGGCCATTCGCGCCTCGAGCAGATTCGGGCGTCCATGCACGGGGAGGCGTTGCCGGCCGGGGGAACTGCGACGCCGGCGTCAGCCCCGACCCCGGCGACCCCGGCCACCGAGCCGGCGCAACAGAATCCGAGCGGTCAGCAGTAGGTGTCTATGGCGGTCAAACCGGGCAGCACGTCTCGCTCGCTGTGGCAACGCGGTGTCGATACCGCCAGCGAGTACGCCGATTTGGCCGCGCACAAGATCAGGCGGGCGGCCGACCCACGGGCACGGTTGCTGCGCAAGCGCCGCTGGGCGGCTCGGCTGGCCGTGCTATTCACGGGCACCTTCGTTTTCTGGGCGCTGGTGACTGCGCTGCTGGCGGCGTGGAGCACGCCGGGTTGGGCGCTCCCGATCCCGGGTGCGTTCGCCGTCGGGTCGGCTTGGCTGGCCACCCTGCTGGGGCTGCGGTGGCGATGGCTGAGCAAGGAGCCGCTGCCGGCACCCCGGCCC
Source organism: Mycobacterium sp. (assembly GCA_049280695.1). Lineage (GTDB taxonomy): Bacteria > Actinomycetota > Actinomycetes > Mycobacteriales > Mycobacteriaceae > Mycobacterium. The sequence continues at coordinate 1,474 of JBAPQQ010000787.1, read as the reverse complement.
GATGTGGGCCGCCGGATGCCGCCGCTCGGGTCTGCGGCGCGAGGGCCGATGGCTGCTCTGGCGTCGGCGGAGCGTGGCATGTTCTCGCTGCTCGGGGTGATGGGCCGGGCGGAGTTGTTGCCGCGCAGCGAGATTCGGGAAGTCACCGACGCCGCCAACGGCGTGGCCGCCACGATGTCGGCGACGGCCAGGGACATCGTGTCGATGGAGAAGGCGATGCGGGCGATGCCGTCGTCACGTGCGTCGTTGACGCCGACGATCAACGCGTTCGCCGCGCAGCTCGATCACGGGGTGCGGCAGTACAACGACATGGTCAACGCCGCCGCGCAGCTGGTGTCGACGTCGAGCTCGCCGCTGGCTCGCCAGCAGTACCGCAACGAGTTGGCCGGTGCCACGGACCGTCTGCTGGGCTGGGCGCAGGCCTTCGACGAGCTGAACGGGCCCCGGCGGCTGATCGGCTAAAGGGTTCGGCGCAGCGAAGGGATCGCGATCGCCACGAGCCCGCGGAGAATGCCCTTGATGAAGTCGATGCCGTCGAAGTAGTCGCGCCACAACGTGATTCGGCCGTCACGGACCTCGAAGACCCCGCACACCCAGAACGCCGCCGCGAACGGGCCGAACGCCAGTTCGTCGGTGCGTTCGGTGAGTACGGACGTGCCGTCGACGGCGACGCGGTGGAACTTCACGTCGAAGCCCATGCTCGGCCGGCTCAGCCCGCGCATGATCTTCATCGTGCGCTGGCGGCCGCGGATCCTCGTGTAGCCGACGTTCTCGTACACGAGTTCGTCATCGAGCACCGCGTCGGCGGCGGCGAAATCTTTGTCGCGCAGGGCGTAGAGGAACATCTCGACGACGTGTGCCGGGTCGGTCGTCGCTGTGGGCTCGGGCAGCTGATCGGTCATGCGTGCCAGCGTATGGCAGGGTGAGCCGGTGCGTGTGGCGGTGGTGGCCGGACCGGATCCGGGACACTCGTTTCCGGCCATCGCGTTGTGTCTGAAGTTCCTGGCCGCCGGTGACGAGCCGATACTGCTGACCGGGGTGCAGTGGCTGGACACCGCTCGCGCGGCCGGGGTCGAAGCGATCGAATTGCTAGGTCTGGATCCCACGGCGCTCGACGACGACCGGGATGCCGGCGCCAAAATTCATCGGCGTGCGGCGCGGATGGCTTTGCTCAACGCCCCGCAGCTGGCTGCGCTGGCAACGGATCTGATCGTCTCCGACGTGATCACTGCGTGCGGGGCGCTGGCCGCCGAGATGATCGGTGTGCCGTGGATCGAGCTCAGCCCGCATCCGTTATATCTGCCGTCGAAAGCCTTGCCGCCTGTAGGAAGTGGACTCGCGCCGGGGGTGGGCGTACGAGGGCGGCTGCGGGACGCGGTGATGCGCCGTTTGACGGCGCGGTCGTTGCGGGAGGGGCTTCGGCAACGGGCCGCCGCGCGGGTGGAGGTGGGGATGCCGGCCGACGGTGTCGAGC
>JBAPQQ010000786.1:0-2277 GCA_049280695.1 Mycobacterium sp. | reverse complement strand
TTCCAGATAGCCACCGGCCAGCTGCCCAACAACCGTCGGCTGCGTACGGTGCGCCGCGAGATCGCGCGCGTGTACACGATTTTGCGTGAACGTGAGTTGGGGCTGGCAGCTGGCCCTGACGGTGAGGATTCGTGATGGCAGAGACCAAGGGCCCCAAGCACACTCCGCGCACCGAGAAGCCGCGCGGCCGTCGCAAGACGGCGATCGGCTATGTGGTGTCGGACAAGATGCAGAAGACCATCGTCGTCGAACTCGAGGACCGGGTGAAGCACCCGCTGTACGGCAAGATCATCCGGACCACCAAGAAGGTCAAGGCGCACGACGAGAACGGCGACGCCGGCATCGGCGACCGCGTCTCGCTGATGGAGACGCGTCCCTTGTCGGCGACCAAGCGCTGGCGGCTCGTCGAGATCCTCGAACGCGCCAAGTAGAGCGGCTTGCTGTCGACCGCGTTCCGATGCGGTCTTGATCGTCGGCATTCGGCCAAACGGTATGATTGCGCCGTTCGCGCAGGATGCATGGCGGGGAAACTTCGTGATCCGAGCACTGATCTCGACGACGGTCATGCTCGTCGCCCTGACAGGCTGCAGCGGATCGGATTCCGGGGGTGGCACGCCCATCGTCGCGGTGCTCAACCTCGCGTTCTGGTTGATCACCGTGCTGTGGTTTCTGGGTCAGCCCGCCGCGATCGGCGCCGTGTTCCCTTGGTACATCTACTTTCCCGCATTGGCGGCACTGGTGCTGGGCAACGCGGCGACGCTGTACATGAACATGATCGCGTTGCGCGAGGACGATCGCTCCGACCTGCTGCTGCCGGCGCTCACCGTACCGCTGTTCTGGCTGATGATGAGCATTGCAGCCACCAAAGGCGTGTATCAGCTGATCCGCAACCCGTCCTACTGGGAGAAGACATTCCACGGTCTCGACCGGCGCGACGAGGACGGGGAGGAACCAGCGCCGTGACCGCCGGCTGGTCGGATCGCCGGTTGAAGGTGGCAGTGTTCACGGTTTCCGGCGTCGTCTACCTGGGCGTCGGCTACTGGCTGCAGGTACAGCACGGCTTCATCATGGGTGACTCGCTGTCGCGGGTGTTCGCGGCGCAGAGCGTGCTGTTCAGCCGTGACCCGCACTTGGCGGCAATCGGTTTCATCTTCACCCCACTGACCGCGATGGTGGAGCTGCCGGCCATCCTGGTCAGCCCGCTGTGGGCACCGATGACCGAGCGCGCCTTCGCCGGAACGATCATGTCGGCAATCTTCATGGCGGGGGCGGTCATTCAGATCCTCGCCATCGGTACTGACCGCGGCTTGCCGAGGTGGTATGCGCTGACCATCGCGATCCTGTTCGCCGCGAACCCGATGATCGTCTTCTACGGATCCAACGTTATGAGCGAGGCCCCGTTCATCTTCTTTATCGTCTGGGCGGTCCGCCGGCTCATCATGTGGATGGTTGACGACGACGTGCACCAGCGCAATTCAGTTCGCAATACGGCAATGCCGCGATTCTGGAGCAGACCGGCAGCACCGCGCCGGGACTGACCGATGGCCTCACCTTCGCGCTGATCGGGATCGCGTTGCTGGCCCCCACCTTGGTGCCGATCGCGGTGTGGGCGGTGATCGCGCGCCTGCGGTGGCACGACTGGCAGGCACTGGTGGTGCCGGTAGCGCTCTACGGCGCGGTGCTCTCTTTTCAGGGATACAGCTATGCCACCGGTTCGACGTTCGGCTTCCTGCGGTTCTATATCGCCGCGGTGCCGTTCGCCGCGACGCTGGCCTTGCTCGCGGTGCCCGACGGGGCGCTGGTGCCCGGTAAGCGCCGTGGCCGGTACGCACCGCCCATCCCGCAGCCGGTACCGCTTTCTGCGCGTCGCCGCTGGGTTTTCGCGGCGGGCGCGCTCGCGTTGGCGGTCAGCCTGCCGGTCACGGCATGGGGAATGGGCCAGCCGAAGTACGCGCCGCAAGAGTATGCGCTCGGCGCGGTGCTGTCCCCGCAACCCGACAGCGTCGCCGAGCGCAAACAAATCGAGCACCGCATCGCCGCGTCGTTTTCCACCGAGCGCGAGATCGCCGACTTTCTCGACCGGCTGAACCTGCCGGACAGCTCCGTGCTGACCGACACCGCGTACGGGTTCGCAGTCGTCGCCGCCTCCGCTCACCCGAAGATGTACGTCGTCCCGTCCGATGTGGATTCGTTGCGCTGCTCAACGATCCGGTTTCGTCGAATATCGAGTACATGCTCGCGGTGCCCCCGACCGGGCGCGGCACCTCCGACGCGCTC
>JBAPQQ010000785.1:0-5243 GCA_049280695.1 Mycobacterium sp. | reverse complement strand
GTGGGACGCCGTCGTCGCCTGGACGGAGTTCCCGCATCTCTACGAACTTCAGCGGCCGAAGACCTCCGCGGACCAACAGTTGATCGCCGAAACCTTCCGCCCTTACCTGGAAGCGCGGGACTGGGTGTCGATCAACCGAGGCAAAGTCGTCACCTTCGATGACAACTGACTCGGCGAATGACCGACTCCCCGTCAGCTTTTGAGCCAGGGCCGGATTGGCGGCGCCGACGTGCCGGGAACCCATGGCGGCCGCGGTCGATGTGGCCTCGTTGACGGTCAGGCCTTGCCGTCGAACGCATCCTTCAATGCCTGGACGTTCAGTTTCTTCATGCCCAGCATTGCCTGGGCCGCCTGGGCCGCGCCTTCCTGGTTGGGGGAGGTGATCATCTCGTGTAGCGCGCGGGAGTCGACTTGCCAAGACAGGCCGTATCTGTCCCTGAGCCATCCGCACGGGCCCTCCTCGCCGCCGTTCGCGGTGAGTTTGTCCCACAGCTCATCGATCTCGTCCTGCGAGTCGCAGGTGACGTGGATCGAGATCGCCTCGTTGAACGTGAATTGCGGACCGCCGTTGAGGCCGACGAATTCCTGTCCGTCCAGCTCGAACGTCACGATCATGACGGAGCCCTTTTCGCCCGGGCCCGCTTCGCCGTAGGGCACGACGTCAAGTACTCGCGAGTTCTTCACGACGGACGTGTAGAACCTGGCGGCCTCCTCGGCTTGGCCGTCGAACCATAAGCATGTGCTGACTTTTCCCATGTTCGCTCCTCACGACGAGTTGATGGTTACCAGAGGTTGACCGGCTGCGGCAGCAGAACTCATCGCGGCCGGCGTCGTGGCAACCGCTGCGGCGGCAGCGGAGGTCCGATGACCCTGGTGGATCGTTCGGCCCGCGAGAGGGCTTCGGTTGCGTATTGGCTTGTCGTCGGTTTCAGGGCAACTTGATTGCGGAGACGTACATTTCGACGATCGGCCGGTAGAGGTCGACGTCGTCAAGTTCGCTGCCAAGCACGACCGAGTCGCTGGTAGCGACCAGGACCTGCGCGAAGGCGCGAGGCGCAATGCGCAGCGTCGCGCCGATGCGGTCGATGCCCTCGACGATGAAGGTGCTCAGCTGCTCAACCACCTGCGCTCTCTTCGCCGCCACCCGATCCCGCGCATCGGGATTGCGGAGCAGGTAGAGGGTGAACTCGTGCCCAAGCGCCGCGTGCTCGGCGCCGCGGTCTCGGCTCAGTTGGCGCCACCGCGTGGCGATCTCATCGAGTTCGCGCGCCGTCACTTGCTTTGACGTGGACATCACTTCGGCGAAGTTGTCGAAGTACCGCCGCCAGTAGCGGTCGCTCACCGCCAGGAAAAGGTCCTCTTTGGTGGCGAAATGCTTGTAGATGGCCCCCTTCGTGTAACCGGCAGCATGCGCGATGTCGTCGAGCGTGGCTGGAATGAAGCCCTTTTCGGCGAACACTTCTTCGGCGGCGTCGAGTAGCAGCGAACGAGTGTGTTCGAGTCGCCGCTCCCGCGTCCACCGCTCCGCCATGGTCAAAGTCTGGCACAGATTCTGAGATACCCAATAGATGTCAAGATACCCATTGGTATATTTTGCCGATCCGCACTCATCTCCGAGGAGTCGTTGTGAGCGATTCGTTCAGCAAACACAGGCCAAGCACGATCGTCGCGTCAACACCTCCCGCCGTCACGCCTCGCTTCCCCGGCGGGGCGGTCAAGGTGTGGGCCACTGCCGGTGGTGTGCTGCTCGTTCTGCAGCTCTACGTTTGGATCCGGTGGGTGACGGGCCCCTACTTCGTGCGCGTCCCTGCGGGCCCCAGTGATCCGCCGATGTTCATGAAGGTGTTTCTGACTGCAAACGGGACCTTGATGTGCATCGGTCTGCCCGTCGCGATTTGGTGGTTCCTGATCCGGCCCTGGATGCGGGAGCGGCGGATCACACTCGACGGGTTGCTACTGGTGTCGTGCAGCCTGTTCTTCTTTCAGGATCCGCTGCTGAACTACCTCAACACCTGGTGCACCTACAACACCTGGTTGTGGAACCGCGGTTCCTGGTCTTCGCACATCCCGGGCTGGGTGTCACCCGAATCGCCTGGCCGCCAGGTCGCAGAGCCACTGCTGATCAACGCAACCGGCTACGGGATGGTGTTGCTGTTCGCCATCGCCGGCTGCTGGTTCATGCGGCGGGCGAAATCGCGCTGGCCGAATATGAGCAACGTGCGGCTCATCCTGATCACCTACGCGGCCGCCATCGTCGCCGACTTCATCATGGAAGCCTGCTTCATGCTGCCGTTCGGCCTCTACACGTATCCCGGTGCCATTCGATCGGTTTCGGTGTTCGCCGGCTCCTACCACCAGTGGCCGATCTACGAGGGGGTCATGTGGGGTGGCGTCATGACCGCACTGAGTTGCCTGCGCTTTTTCACCGATGACCGTGGCCGCACCGTCGTCGAGCGCGGTCTCGACCAGGTGCGCGGCGGCTTCGCGCGGCAGCAGTTCGTCCGCTTCCTCGCCATCTTCGCCGCCGTCAGCTCGTGCTTCTTCTTCCTTTACAACGTGCCTGCGCAGTGGTTCGGCATGCACTCCGACCCGTGGCCCACCGATCATCAGAAGCGCTCCTACTTCAACGGCGGCATCTGCGGCGAAGGCACCGACACGCCCTGCCCTGACCCCATCATTCCGGTGCCCACCAAACACTCGGGCTTCGTCGATATCAACGGCAAGCTGGTGTTGCCCGAGGGCGCGACGATGCCGCCGGTCGTTCCGATCGAACCGGGCAGGTAAGGGTGTCGGCGATCAATCGTTCCGCCACCGTCGAATCGCGTTCTGCGACGCCGTTCTACCGCCCAGTCGGCGACGAGGTGGAAGTTTTCCGAGCAGCGGCCCGCCGGGGTTTGCCCGTATTGCTCAAGGGGCCCACAGGTTGCGGCAAGACGCGCTTCGTCGAAGCGATGGCCCACGAGCTCGGCCGCGAGTTGATCACCGTCGCCGGCCACGAGGACATGACGTCGGCCGACTTGGTCGGTCGGTTTCTGCTCAAGGGTGGTGAAACGGTGTGGGTGGACGGGCCCTTGACGCGTGCTGTCCGCGCGGGAGCCATCTGCTATCTCGATGAGATCGTCGAAGCGCGGCAAGACACCACCGTCGTGATTCATCCGCTCGCTGACCATCGCCGGGAACTTCCGGTCGACCGGCTCGGCACCACATTGCATGCGGCCGTGGGGTTTCAGCTTGTGATCTCTTACAATCCCGGTTATCAAAGCGTGCTGAAGAACATCAAGGAGTCGACCCGACAACGATTCGTTGCCATCGAACTCGACTTCCCGCCAGCCGACACCGAAACCGAGATCGTCGTCCACGAAGCGGGCATCGACGGTGAGACCGCGCGCGCCTTGGTCACGTTCGGGCGAGCCATACGTGGCCTCGATGGTTCACCGCTTCGGGAGGTGTCCTCGACGCGCATGCTCATTCTGGCCGGAGGTCTCGTCGCCGAGGGGCTCAGTCTGCGCAGTGCCGTGCAGGCTGCCGTCGTCAAAGTGCTCTCCGATGATCCCGACGTGGTACGCGCCCTCGGCGAGCTCGCCGACGCAGTGTTGCCCGCGCGTGGCTGATCCCGATCCGCTTGCCCCGCAGCGGTTTCGACTACTGGCCACGCACTTGGCCCGGCGGTCTGTCGAGATCGCAGAGGCTCCGCCCGGCGTAGACGCGCACACCAATGCCCACGTCATATTCGTGACCGCTGGCGGCACCGCCGACGATCACCGACGCGAGGTGCTGATGCAGTCCGCGCTGCTCGGCGCGGGCAGTCTCCACCCGCGGCTGGTGAAGGCGCTGCGCGGACGCCGAACCTTGGCGCAGCGCTATCTCGCGGTCGAAGGTCGCCGAGTACTTTGTGAACTGAGTGATCGCCTGCCGTTGGCAGCGGCCGTCGGCGTCGACGAGGAGCCCGTCACCACCACCGTTGAGGAGTCCTTCGACGTGGCGAGCAGCCGAGCGATGGTCACCGACGCACCGCCCTGGTTCGGCACGATCAAAGCCTCGGTATTGCTGCGCGCGTCTGGTGGCCCTGGCGCGGCGGCCACTGATGCGGATGCGTGCCTGGAGTTCAACGTCATCGATGTTCCCGACGAGGGCGACGAAGTGTTCGAGGAAAGCAAAATCCTCAAGCTCTTCCAGAACCCCGTGCTCAACTCGACGACGCTCTCCAACTTCCTCCGCAAGGTTTTCGGCGGGTCCCGATCCGAGAGCAGCGACGAAGCGGGCGCAGAGTTACCCGTGCGCGCACTGCGTCGAAAGCAGACTGCGGGACCGCACACCCGGCCCGCGCCGACCCGCATCCAGTTCGCCGACGAAGGCCTACCAGACGCGGCCGTCGGCGTTGGCGGAGCCCTGCACCCCGAATGGGACGTCTTCGCCGGGCGTTACCGCACCGACTGGTGTCGTGTGATCAACTTTCCGATGACCGCCGAGGCCGACGTATCCGCGGGCACCGTGCCCGACGACGCCCTACTCCGCCAGCGGCTGGCTCGCGTCGGGCTCGCCCACAGTGTGCTGCGCCGGCGCAGCGACGGTGACGATCTCGACACCGACGCGCTTATCGACCTCGTCGTCGAAATGTGTTCGGGCAATTCGGCATCGGAGAACGTATACACCGAACGCCGCAAGACGCGTCGCGCACTCGGCGTGCTCATCCTCCTCGACACCTCGGGATCTTCCAACGACGTCGACGGCGCGGGCCTCGCCGTGCACGAACACCAACGACGAGCGGCCGCCTCGCTCGCGGCCGCACTGGAGGACCTCGGCGACCGCGTGGCGGTTTACGGGTTTCGCTCGAGCGGCCGCCACGCCGTACAGCTTCCGGCCATCAAGACCTTCGATCAACGCTTCGGCGTGATCAGCCGGGCGAGGGTCAACCAACTGCGGCCATCGGGGTACACCCGCCTCGGCGCCGGCATCCGGGGCGCCGCAGAAATCCTCAAGCGGGAAGCCGGCACGCCGAGCCGACTGCTGCTGGTGCTCTCCGACTGCTTCCCGTACGACGACGGCTATGAAGGCCGTTACGCCGAAGCCGATGCACACCGCGCCGTCGAGGAGTTGCGCGCAGACGGAGTGGCGTGCCTGTGCCTTTCGATCGGCACTGCCGCCGAAACCGTAGACCTCGAACGCGTTTTCGGCGCCGCCAGCCACGCGAGCGCCCCGACGCTCGCCGACTTGAGCCCGTGTATGGACGAGCTGTTCCTGTC
>JBAPQQ010000784.1:0-1715 GCA_049280695.1 Mycobacterium sp. | reverse complement strand
GTCCCAGTCCTTCTTGTACTCGAAACTGTCGTCGGCGGCGTACATGCCAGCCACCCAGTCACCCTGCTGGATGAACGCCGCGTTTCCGTTCATCACTTTCTTGTTGCCTTCTTTGAAGCCGATGGTGCCCGCGTCGTCCGAGAAGTACTTGCTGTAGTCAGCGAGCGTCTTGAACGCGTTGGCGATGGGTTCCTTGCCGATGGAGCCGTCCATGAACTTCTGGTAGCCATCCCAGCCCTGCTGGCCGAGGAACACCGCGCCCCAGAGCTGAAGGGTCGTCCACGGGCTCTTGGTCGATTGAGCCATCCCGACGGCGTTCGTGTTCTTCTCGACCTTCTTCATCGCGTCGGTCAGGTCCTTCGGACTCTTGAGGTCTCCCGGACTGACACCCGCCTGCTTGAGGACCTTCTTGTTGTAGAAGACGTTGTTCATCCGGTGAATGTTCGTCGGAACACAGATGTACGTTCCATCCGGCTTTCCGGCGTTACGCGGCCCTTTCGCGTAGGCCTTCTTCATGTTGTTCTTGCTCCAGACGGAGTCACCGATGTCTCCGAGGATGTTACCGTCCTTCGACTGGAACTGGAGCAGGTTCTTCCCCGGCCAGTCGGCCCAGCTTCCCGGCGGGTTCTGTTTCTTCAGTCGGTTGTTGATGACGGTGTTCAGGGTCGTGTTTCCGCCGCCGCTGATGCCCTTGAGTTTCGAATCGACATCGGGGTACTCCTTCTCGAACCCCTGGTACATGCTTTTGATAGCACTGAGTCCGTCCCCAGGACTCCAGCCGTGCATGAGAAGCAGCTGCTTGTTGCCGCCACCACCCATGAAGCTCGAACAGCCGGAGAGACCAGCCAGACCGGCAGTTCCGGCTAGTCCGGTTGCTTTCATATAGCTACGCCGCGATAGGTTGTTGGATTTTTTACCTGTCATATCTGCACATCATCCACGTCTACCTTTACCATTTGTCACGGGGTACTTAATCATTTTTGGATTACTTCGCCACCGAGTGAATATTTCTGTGACAAATTTCGTGGAATCAATTCCCCCTTACCCTTCCGAAACCAAATCAGTCCCGTTTCGGTGGGTTTTACGCCCGCCCACATCGACCCTCCAAACGCATGAGCGACGAGGATTATCGAATCGAAGAGGACAGCCTCGGGGAGATGCAGGTACCGGCCGACGCCTACTGGGGTGCACAGACCCAGCGTGCGGTCGAGAACTTCCCTATTTCGGGGATCACGTTCGGGCGACGGTTCATTCGCGCGCTTGGCATCGTCAAGAAGGCGGCCGCGCAGGCGAACCGCGACCTCGGAATGATCGAGGAGGACGAAGCGGAAGCCATCATCGAGGCCGCGGACGAGGTCATCGCGGGCGAACTCGACGACCAGTTCCCGGTGGACGTGTTCCAGACCGGGTCCGGCACGTCCTCGAACATGAACGCGAACGAGGTCATCGCCAACCGCGCCGCCGAGATCTACGGGGCGGAAATCGGGGACCGCGTGATCCACCCGAACGACCACGTCAACTTCGGCCAGTCGAGCAACGACGTGATTCCGACCGCGATGCACGTTTCGGCGCTCGAAGCCGTCGAGAAGGACGTTCTTCCGGCACTCGACACCCTCCGCGAAGCCCTCGCCGAGAAGGAAGAGGAGTACGACGGCGTGGTGAAGACCGGCCGCACGCACTTACAGGACGCGACGCCCGTGCGCGTCGGACAGGAG
>JBAPQQ010000783.1:0-5005 GCA_049280695.1 Mycobacterium sp. | reverse complement strand
GTGTTCGACACCGCCCCGTGGACCCTTGCGCGCGTGTTCGGCGACCGGCTCACCGATCGCTACCGGCGCGCGCTGCACAACTTCCGTCCGGGCGGCGGGGTGGCGAAGGTGGATTACGTCGTGTCAGAGGATATTCCGTGGGCCGACGCGCGGGTCGGCACAGCCGGCACGGTGCACATCGGCGGCAGCCGCGCACAGATGGCGCAAGCAGAGGCCGACACCGCGGCAGGGCGGCACAGCGATGCCCCGATGGTCCTGCTGAGCCATCCGACGGTGGCCGACCAGTCACGGCGGGGACCGGGCGGCGCGTCTCCGCTGTGGACCTACGCCCACGTGCCGAACGGCTCGACACGCGACATGACGGAGACCGTCACCAGCCAGATCGAGCGGTTCGCACCCGGCTTCCGCGACATCGTCGTCGGGTCGCGGTGCATCCCGGCCGGTGAGCTGTCGCTGCACAACGCCAACTACGTCGGGGGGGACATCGCCGCCGGGCAGATCTCGATGTACCGGATGGTCGCGCGGCCGGTGCTGAAGTGGGACCCATACCGCACGCCGATCGACAACGTGTACCTTTGCTCGGCCTCCACTCCACCCGGTCCGGGCGTCCACGGCATGTGCGGCATGCAGGCCGCACGGCGAGTGCTCAGAGCACACTTCGGCATTCGCGCTCTGCCCGATCTCGGCCCGCGGTGAATCGCGACCGGCCGTGATGGGTACAGGAGCCCACATGGTCGATTACTCCGCGGATACAGTCACCGGCATGAAATCTGTCGTGGTCGTGGGCGGCGGCTTCACCGGATTCGAGTGCGCCCGCCGACTCGCGCGCACCATGCGCAGGCACAACGCCCCGGTGCAGGTCAGCGTCGTCTCGCCGGTCGACTACATGCTCTACACACCACTGCTGCCCGACGTCGCCGGCGGAGTGGCCGACGCACGCTTCGTGACGATCCCGCTGGCTGGGACGCTCAACGGTGCGCACGCCGTGCGTGGCCGCGTCGACGACGTCGACTTCGACGGGCACACCCTGACGTTCACCGACCCCGAACAGCGGACGCGGACGATGCCCTGGGACCGGCTGGTGCTGGCGCCCGGGTCGGTGACGCGGCTGTTCGACATTCCCGGCCTCGCCACTCATGCCCGCGGTTTGAAGTCGACGGCCGAGGCGCTCTATCTGCGCGACCATGTGCTCGAACAGTTCGAGCTGGCCCTTCTCGACGAGGACAAAGACCTGGCGCAGTCCCGTCGCACGATCGTCGTCGTCGGCGCCTCGTACTCGGGGACAGAGCTGGTGACGCAGCTGCGCGCACTGGCCGACGCGGCCGCCAGGCAGATGGGATTCGACCCCGAGTCGGTGAAGTTCGTGTTGCTCGACCTCGCCGAGCAGGTGATGCCCGAGGTGGGCGAGAAGCTCAGCAAGGCCGCGATGGACGTGCTGCACAGTCGCGGCATCGACGTCAGACTGGGCATCACGCTCAAGGAAGTGCACGCCGATCACGTTGTGCTGAGCGACGATTCGGTGATCGGCACCCACACCGTCGCTTGGCTGACGGGGGTGACGGGTGCCCCGCTGATCGAACAGCTCGGGCTGCCCACCGAGAAGGGCCGGCTGAAGGTGCAGACCGACCTTCAGGTTCCCGGCCATCCCGACGTCTTCGCCGCCGGTGATGCCGCCGCCGTGCCGGACCTGACCCAGCCCGGCAAGATCACGCCGCCCACGGCCCAGCATGCGATCCGGCAGGGAAAGGTGCTCGCCCGCAACGTCGCCGCCAGCCTCGGCTACGGGACGAAGAAGGACTACAAGCACGGCAACATGGGCCTTGTCGTCGATCTCGGGCCGCACTACGCGGTCGCGAACCCGCTCAACATCCACCTCAAGGGGTACCCCGCGAAGGTCGTCACGCGGGCGTACCACCTGTACGCGATGCCGCGATCCGTCAACCGGTGGGCAATGGCACTGGCGTACCTGACCGACGTGTTGTTCCCGCGGACAGTGGTCTCCCTCGGGTTCACCTCGGAAACCGACGCCGAGTTCTCGGCCAGCGAAGGCATTCCGCTGACGAAAGCCGACTGAACTCGATGGAGCGCGCCGCCGGCGAATTGCTCGCGGCCGTCGAACGGTCGCCGCGGGCGGCCGCGGCGCACGACCGGCAGGGCTGGGTGGGTCTCTTCACGGCGGACGGACTCGTCGAGGATCCGGTCGGTTCGCGCCCACACGTCGGGCACGCCGAGATCGGCAGGTTCTATGACACTTTCATCGGCCCGCGGCAGATCACGTTCCACCCGGAGGCCGACATCGTCGACGGCACAGTCGTGATCCGCGACGTCACCCTCGATGTGACGATGGGCCCCGGCGTCTCTCTGATGGTGCCGACGTTCATCCGATACGACCTGCGGGGAAGCGAAAGCGGCTGGAAATTCTCGAGTTTGAAGGCCTATTGGGAACTTCCCGTGATGGTGACCGCGTTCCTGCGCACCGGGCGGCGGTCGGTGCCGGCGGCGCTGCGGTTGAGCGCGGCGCTGCTGCGAAACCAGGGTGCGTCGGGAAGCGTGGGATACCTGGGCGCGTTCCGTCGTCCCGGCGCGCGGGCCAAGCGGCTGGTCGAGCGAGCGTTGTCGGACGGCGAGCTGCACCAGGAGCTGCGAAACTGCCGGTGGCGCAAGGTGATCGCCGCGGGCAGCACCGTCGTGGCAGCCGTCGCGACGTCGTCGGGTCCCGGCGTGGTGTTCGTCGACGTCGACGCGCGCGGCAGCCGGATCGTGCGGACCGAGTACCACCGCAACCGCAGCTAGGGCCGTAGCGAGCGCTAGAGGTCGAGGGTGAGGCACTCGCCGGAGCGGGCGCGCGACACGCAGGTCAGCATCGTCCCGGCCACGCGTTCGGGGTCGGTGAGCAAGGTGTCGCGGTGGTCGACCGCGCCGCTGAGCACCTGCGTCCGGCAGGTGCCACAGAATCCCTGCTGGCAGGAGTACGGCGCTGCGACCGCTGACCGCTGCAGTGCGGACAGCAGCGTTTCCCGGGCGCCGACATCGACGACGGCGCCAGTGGAGGCGATGCGCACGGCGAACTCCTCGCCGTCGAGAACCGGCGGGGCCGCGAACCGCTCGAAGTGCAGTTCGACGTTGTCGCGCGCGGCGAGCCGGCTGCGGATCGCGGTCAGCATCGGCGCCGGCCCGCAGGCGTACACGGCGGTGCCGTCAGGGCAGGCGCGCAACAGGTCGTCGGCGGTCGGCAGCCCGTAGACGTCGTCGGTGCGGATCTCGACGCGATCGCAGAACGCCGACAGCTCGTCGACGAACGGCAGGCTGCCGACACTGCGACCGACGTAGATCATCGACCAGTCCACGCCGAGCCGCTGCGCCTGCGCAAGCATCGACAGGATCGGGGTGATCCCGATGCCGCCGGCGACGAACCGGAAGCGCCGCGCGGGCGAGCCGTGGCCGGGTGTCGACAGCGGAAACGCGTTGCGCGGCCCGCCCGTGGTGACCGTCGCGCCGACCGGCAACTCGTCGTGCACCTCGACCGAGCCGCCGCCGCCGGCGGGTATGCGCCGCACCGCGATCCGGTAGTCGACGGAGTCGACGTCGCCGCAGAGCGAGTACTGCCGGATGCGACCGCTGGGCAGGCGAACGTCGATGTGCGCGCCGGGGAACCACCGCGGCAGCGGGCTGCCGTCCGCAGCCTCCAGCGTCAGCGCTACGACGTCCTGGTCGTGGGCGACCTCCTGCCGATGCGCCACCCGCAGGGTGTGCGTGCGGTCGCGGCAGGCAAGGTCGGGCGGCTGCCTGACCCTCGCACTGAGCCCCCACGCACCCGCGATGGCCGCACCGAGCAACCCCGTCAGCCTGTCCGGCGCCGACCGGTCCCGCAGGCCCATCAAAGATGCGCGGCCCGCGCGGCCGGCGAACTCGCGAGATACGCGACAGCCTGCGCCGTCGACCCCATCTCGTCGGGCGAGAACCCCGGGCGCAGATATGTCAGCGTGTTCTTTCCGAACAGCGTCCGGTACTTGGGCAGCAGCCCGAGTTTGGCGTCCTGCCAGCGCAGCCGCTGCACCTGCCACCAGCTGAGCTCCACCTGCGGATCCTTCTTCAGAAGATAGGAGGTGCCCGTCTGGAACGACCCGAACATGAAGGCGACCGCCAGCGCCATCGCGCCGAGCCGGTCCAGGTAGCTGTCGCTGAAATACGTCGCGACATCGTGGGCGACGTTGCGGTGCTCCACTTCCTCGGCGCCATGCCAGCGGAACAGGTCGACGAACGTCGGGTGAGCGCCGTGGTCCTCCCAGGCGTTGTTGAGTGCGAAGTCGCCCAGCACGGCGGTGTAGTGCTCGAGGGCGGCGATCAGCCAGAGGCGGTCGCACAGGTTGTTTCGCCGGCGCTTCGGGTTCGTCGATCCCGACGGGGCGAGCACCTTGGAGAACAGGTAGTCGATCTGGCGCTGCATCCTTCGGGGCTCGATGCCGTTGGCCTCCATGAAGTCGTGCAGCGCCTGCTCGTGCATGTCGGCGTGGATGGACTCCTGGCCGATGAAGCCGCGCATGTCCTCGGCGAGCCTGGGGTCGCCCACCAACGGCAGCGCCTCGTTGTAGGTGGCGACGATCCAGCGTTCGAACGCCGGCAGCGCGATGTTGAGCAGCCCGATGACGTCCGAGGCGACCGGATGACCGGGAATCCAGTGCAGCGGGATGCCGGCGAACTCGAAGTGCACCTTGCGCGGCTGGATCTGCACCGGGCCCGGGTCGATTTCGTCGGCGAATCGTTGCGGTCGCAGCATGGGCGGGCGCTCCTCTCTGCGGTTCACGGCGAGTTTACTGTGAGCGGGTGGGCCTCAGCGATGCCGTGACGGTCCTTGCCGCGGGCGGACCGCCCGGGCTCTTGCCCGCTCGGCAGCAGATGGCGGTGTCGTTGGGCTGGCACATCGTCCTGGCCTGTTTCGGCGTGGCGTTTCCGACCATGATCTACGTCGTCCATCGGCGGGGGATCATGCGCGACGATCCAGTGG
>JBAPQQ010000782.1:0-6587 GCA_049280695.1 Mycobacterium sp. | reverse complement strand
GTGTTCGACGGCGACGGGTATCCCCAAGCCCTGATCCGATTGGGGCAAGCACCGGCCGACGGCGACCCGCTGCCCGTGGTCGAGCGATTATCGCTTGCCGAGACGACGAGCTGGGACAGGGGCATTTGTTAGGTTCGCGACATAAACGCCGAACAGCCGTCCGGGAAGCTTGCATCCCGTGCATTGACGAGCGGACGGCACGTGCCGTCGATTCCAGAAGCATTTTAACAATTGCGCGGTCAATCGAGGCACTGGCTGGGCACATTTTGGGCACACTCAGTGTCCACAGAGGTCAATTCTGGTGAATCGCAATGAAAGTCATTCCGCAGCTCAGTGCCCGTTCGGCTCAGTGCCCGTTCGGCTCAGAGAGCCGCACCCCGAAGCGGGTTCGATTCTCGGCAGCTCCACAAGAGAAGGGGTTGCCGACCCGCACGCCACCGTTCCACGGCGGGTTGAGCTGGAATGCAGATTTTCTCCGTGCGGGCCGATCCGGTGCCGGGCTACGCAGGCTATGCCGCGAGGCCCAAGAAGACCGCAATCGCTCGGTTCAGTTGGACGATCTCAGCGTCCGTGAGGCGACCGACAAGTTCGCCAAGAGTAGAGCGCGGAATGGTGGTTACCTTGTCTATCATCAACCGGTTAGATTGCGTCAAACCAGTTGTCGCCGAAGGCTGGACGGGAATGCGTAGCAACGGAGCTTCGACGTCACTCGTGGTGAACGGCACGACGGTGACAGACGCCGTCGCCTCGAACCGGTCGTCTTGAATGACGACGACCGGACGAGGTTTGCCGCTGTATGCCCCGCGGGCAGCCGCCGTATATATGTCGCCGCGTGGCACGCTAGGCGTCGTCCCAGTCGGACGACACCGCATCGATAAAGGCCTGATCGTCCCGCTCTTGCTCGCTGGCGGCGATGAGCGCCGATTGGCGGTGTGCTTCTTGAGCGAACTCCGGGGCGTTTACATCCGGCACCCAGATCTGGATCGGCCTCAAGCCCTGCTGGCGCAGCCGGGCGCGATGCTGCTGGACTCGATCTCGCGTGGATGCCATGACCCTATGTTACATGTAACGGAGCGGGTTCGGACCGCAGTGTCCCCACGTTATCTCGCGTTGTCCGGGTGCTCTCGCGCGTTGAATAAGGCGTTTCCACAGATCAGAGCGATATCTGTGTCGAGTTCGTTCCGGTAGCTCCACTGATGGACCAGGTCATTGGCCCATTTGCGGGCTACGACAGCCATCACAAACCGAGGTATCGCGCCACCGCGTGTTCCACCTTGGCCATTTCGTCACGGTCCAGGTAGTCGACCGGATCGCCGTGCACGTAGACGATGTCGATCGTCCGGATCTGGTCGACCAGAAATCGTGTCTTTGTTCCCATGATTTCCAGCTCTGGGCGGAAGACCGCAGGTTGGGCGCTTGTCGACGTCGGTACTACAGTTACGACACTCCACGGCATCGAGCCAGGACTGATGACCACGGCGTAGCGCCGCCCGCGTTGCTCATGGCCTCGCTTCGCATCGCCGAAGTCGACCCTGTAGACCGCTCCCCGAATCACCACGCGTCCGGTTCGGTGGAGACGTCCTCGTCTCGAATCCGCTGAGCGTCGGTGCGAGCCTGCTTGATCCACACTTCCCGTTCGAGCAGTTGCAGTGCCCGCCGGATGACGTCGCTCTTGCGCTCGCCGCTGCGCATTGCGGCCCTGATGATCTGTTCATCTTTCTCAGTAGGTCGGAAGCCGATGGTCGCCGTCATGAGTACGAAGATACGCCGATGTTGCACAATCGTCGAGCAATTGTTCGACATATTATCGGCACCCCGATGGCTGCGTTCGCCGCCTTATTCCTTGTTGACGCAGTCAACGCTCTTCGCGTATTCGCAAAGGGTCCTGCGTCGTTTCAACGATTTTCCGCCGACACGGTTCGAGGAACTTCGATGCTGTTCTCCTGGACTATCACCGGGTCGCCGACGTTGACCGTGTTGAAGTACCACTCCGCGTCCGTGGGACTGAGGCTGATGCAGCCGTGACTGACATTCTCGTACCCGAGTGAGTTCTCAGCCCACGGAGCCGAATGGACGAACAGGCCGCGGCTGGTGATGCGGACGGCGTAATCCACCGTGAGCCGGTAACCGTCAGGGGCGGTGACGGGGATGCCGACGCTGCTCGAATCCATCACGACATCGCGTTCCTTGGCCAGGACGGTGTATTTGCCGACCGGCGTCGGGTACTCCGGTCGCCCCATCGAAGCGGGAAAAACCCCTTCTTCTCCCCAGTGCGCTCGGTGATGCGGCGACGCCAGGGGTGGAGGCGGCCCCGCTTCGACGCCGTCGATGGTCACGGTGAACGTGTGAGCCGAGATATCTGCCACTCCGACGACGGCGGGGCCCGTTTGGAAGTTCGTCGAAAAACCGCCTACCGAAAGCGCCACCGTACTGTGCGCCGGCCAGAATCGGTCGGGAACCCACTGCAGACGGTTGTTGTCGAGCCATTCGAACTTGCCGGTCATGGCCGGCGTCGATCTGACGTCAACGGCACGCTCGGCCGCGCGCCGGCTGAGGACGGGTGCGTTGAACGTCACCACCACGGGGTGCGCGACACCAACTACCTGGCCCCGTGTTGGCAGAACCGACGCAATCGCGAGCCCCTGGTTCGCTGCAGCAAGGCTCACGCTGGTCGGCGCCGGGACAACGCTTGCAGCGATTCCGATCGCCGCAAGAAGGCACCGAACTACCGCCCGCATGGCTTCTGCTCCCGCCGGAATGATTAGGTTTCTCTTAAGATGGTAGGTGCTGCGATGAGTGAAAATGCAACCACGCGTTAGCAATTCGATCACGCCTCTGTCACGTCGACGCGAAGTGCCGCGCGTCCGGCAATGTCATTGCACTACGTGTCCAGTGGCGGCTAGCGGCAGTTCCTCATGGGTACGCAGAACGCGTACGAGGATCGGCCTCAGCCCGTAGGCGAAGGGCCGGGCAGAACAGGCTGACCGGGGACCGGTGCACCGGCCGGCGCCGGGCCGGTCGGATCGCCCTTGCCCGCATAGGTGCCCGACATATCCACGATTGGCGCGGCCACTGGAACCGGGGCGGCGCCCACCGGGGCGGCGCCCACCGGGACGGGGGCACCCGCGGGGACGGGGGCACCGATCGGAACCGGGGCACCGACCGGGACGGGTGCACCCACGGGGACGGGGGCACCCACCGGGACGGGAGCAGCCACCGGTCCAGGCAAAGCCAGCGGAACGCCGGACATGTCAGCGATTGGAGCGCTAGCGGGGCTGCACGATTCCGCGGCTATCGGCGCAGTGCTGCTCGCTGCCGTCTCGGCGCACTCATAGCCGCCCGTTTTCAGCGGGGCCGCTGCCGCGGCTGGGCTCAAAGCAAGTGCGGCTCCGAACAATCCAGCGGCGGCAATTACCTTGATGTTCTTGAATTGATCGACGATTGTTATCAACGCCAACTTCCTAACTACGCTCCGATATCGGTAATTAGCACGTGCCACCCAAAGCGGATGGCCGTACCGAGGTCCTGCCCCGCGACCGCTCAATTGACGGCCGCCTCAATTGGAGCAGATTTCACATAGCGCGCGAAACCATCGGCGTCACAACGTATCCAAATGGTGACGTGAGCATGGCTTGCCGGCTGTCTACGCTGGACGGTCCCTCAGGCGGCCATGGAATCGATTGTCGCCTCCCAGTCCCTTGGGCGGGATCGCTATGGTCACCCAGATCGCTGATGCGGTGAGAAACTCGTCTCGCATCAGCTCCTCGACAACATTGGCGACAAACGTCGGATCATCGTTGTCGCGCAGCCGATTCCACGCATCAGCCTGTTCCCGACGCGATCGTGCTCGCCGTGGTTTCGTGACCGGCGGAGAGCACGACGAGGTCAACTCACGCTCGTGGTGAAGCGCTGAGAATCGCTCGCTTTGAACGGTTACGTCCTATCTCCAGGTCGCGTCGCGTCATTCACGTCACTGCGTGCCGTCGAGGATGAACTCGCGCTGGAGTCCGAGCAGCACTCTGTCAGCGGTGAGCAGTTGCAAGCCAGCTCGGTCAGCCTGGGCAACGAGGAGCCGATCGAACGGGTCGTGCCGCGTCAATTCGGGATAGTCGTGGATCGCTTGGGCATGCTCGGCAGTGATGTTCAGCGGCAGGAGACCTTGCCCGGTTAGGACTTCGGACAGCGCGGTCGGCACGGAGAGCTTGCCGAGCATCGTCTTGATGGTCAACTCCCACACAGTCGCGGCGGAGACGTACACACCTCGCGCCGAACTAATGGTTTTTCGAGCCCTGGGGCCGAGCCGAGGGTTGTCGTCGAGCAGCCACAAGAGGGTCTGGCTGTCAAGAAGCAGCATCGCCGGGGTGTTGCGTGCCGTAAAACATCTCCTGAATCTCCGGATCGAAGTCGAAGGAGGAGTCGTCGTAGGTGAGCTGGCCCCGCAGTGCACCGAACGCCACGTCGGCAGCTTGATGAGGCACCAGATCCGCTACCGGCTTGCCGGCCTTCGAGATGACCACACGCTCGCCCGCCGCCACCCGCTCGAGGAGTCGAGAGAGGTGCGTCTTCGCCTCGTGGATGTTCACGTTTACCGTCACCGCACGATGATACGCAGCCAGACTTAGTCTGGTCTAGTCTACTTACGGGTCCGCGGGACGACGGCCCTGGCCGGTGACACCCGCGACCACGACGGGCCCATATCGAAAACCCTTCTACGCGCGCCGCTAGCGCCGCGTGCGGCTGCCGGGTCGGTGGTAGATCACTCCGCTGAGCAACTTGACCGGAACGGGCAGCAATCGCACCGCCATCTGAGAGTCGGCGGCCTCGCGCAACGCCTGCAGGGCGGCGGGACTGTAGGCGCGCAGCATGCTGATCATCCCGTCATGCAGCATCGCCCGCCCCGACCGGCGCAGCAGTTGCGGCAGCATCAGCGGAAAGGTCAGCATCGGGAACACTGCCATCACCGGAGCGGGCAGCCGGCGAAGGTCGATCACGAGGAACTGCTTGCCGACGCGGGTAGCTTCGGCGATCGCGCCCGTCGCCAACTCGGGGCGCAGGTGGTGGAACGACTGCGCGAACACCACCAAGTCGAAGGAGCCGTCGGGGGCGTCGATGGCGGCGGCGTCGACCACCCGCACCGTAGCTCGGGGGTCGCGGCCCAGCGGACCCCCCGCGATGTTGGCCACCGACTTCGGGTCCAGATCACTCACCGTCACCCGCGCGTCGGGATGCTGGCGCAGAATCTCCTGCGAACAGCTTGCCGTGACCAGCGCCCAACTCCAGGATCCGCGGCTCGGCCACGTCGGCCACCTGATCAAGAGCGATGCGGGCGAACTTCTCGTGAAACTTGCGGCGGGTGCCCAGTCGATTCAACTCGGCGACGACCTGCTGCTTGATCGCATCCGGGATGTCGTAGCGATCGGTGTACTCGAGCGCATCGGTCTGCAACCGACGATCCAGCCACGATGCCTCCGGACCACCACGCGGCATCTCCGCAATCGGCGTCCCCGCTGAACTGGCCTGCATCATGTCTCCCGTATTCGCCGCAACTGTTCTCTAGCCACTCTAACGATCCGGTGCGGCTGTTCGCCCAGGCGTTGTCGCGCAGTTTCGAGTAGCGAGAGTTCAGTGCTTCCGCAGCGGGCTTCGGTTCCCGGCTCTCCGCCGTGAAGGGCAGTCTTCCGTCGCCGTCATGGCTAAGCGAGGTCGAGAAACACGACGAGACCGCGTGATAGCGCAATCATTTCGGTGCCGAGAACTGCCCGATTCGCTCGCCGAGTTTCGACCGCGCATCGGTATGGCCTTGTCCGCCCGCATGGCCGGTCTTTCGGCCGTCACGCGACAGCATGACGCAGCGCGTGAATGTGGTAGACACTGCGCTATGTCCGTGCTGTGCCGGCCAACCTTCGTGAGCGATTCGGCGTGCGCGACGATCGACTGCTGACTTCCGGCCAGACGTGCTGGCGCGTGGCGCACGCCGATCGGTTCGCCTGCATCATCGATACGGCCGATTACTTCGTGCACGTCAAGGCCGCGATGCTGCGCGCCCGGCACCGAATCATGCTGATCGGTTGGGATTTCGACGCCAGGATGGCGTTCGAGCGTGGCGCCAAGACACTTCCCGGTCCCAACCAGCTCGGCCCCTTTCTGCATTGGATGCTGTGGAAACGACCGGCTCTCGAGGTCTACCTTCTGAAGTCCAACCTGCGCCTGCTCCCAGCCTTCGATGGCATCTGGTTCGGGCTCGCCCCGGTGGCGCTTCTGAATCAGATGACCAGCAAGCGAATGCATCTCGCCGTCGACGGCGCCCATCCGACCGGCGCCGTCCATCATCAGAAGATCGCCGTCATCGACGATGCCGTGGCGTTCTGCGGCGGCATCGACCTCACCCTCGAACGATGGGACACCCGCGCGCATCCACATGACAGTCGCAGCCGGCGGTCGGCGGGGAGCAGCTACGGGCCGCGACACGAAGTTGCGGCGGCGGTCGACGGCGCCGCCGCGCGCGCACTCGGTGAGCAAGCCCGAGCTCGGTGGCGGACAGCGACGGACCAATCGCTGGCGCCGGTAAAGGCCAAGCACGTCACCTG
>JBAPQQ010000781.1:0-4403 GCA_049280695.1 Mycobacterium sp. | reverse complement strand
AATAGAAGCCGTTGGACACCGTCTCGCCCTGGGTGACCTGGAACTTCGCCAGCCCGGGCAGGGCCTTGGCGATGTTGTCGCGGTTCTTCTCGAGCATGGCCGTCACGCGGTTCAGCCGCTCCAGTGTGGGCGCCAGTTCCTGTTCGTTGTCATGCACCAGGCCGATCAGCTGCCGGGAGACCGCGGAGGTGTTGGCCAGTAGTGAGACGATCGCGTCCTGCCGCTCGACGAGAACCGCCAGCAGGTCGTTCGCGTTCAGGATGAGGGCGTTCACCTGCTGGCTGCGCTCCGACAGGATGCCCGTGACGTCGGCTGCGCTCTTGAGGAGGTCGCGCAGCGATTCGTTGCGGCTGTTGATGGTTCGCGAGAGCCGGGCGAGCCCGTCGAACGCCGGCCCCATCTGTGGGGCGATCTGGTCGATGGTGTCCGTCAGCGCGTCGAGCGACTGGTTGAGGCTCTGGGTGTCGGTTCCGGCAGCATTGGTTGTCAGATCGCTGATGGCTTCGGTCAGGGAGTAGGGCGACGACGTCCGCGAAGCCGGTATGAGGTCCATCGGGTGCATGGTGCCGGTTCCGGCGGATTCCAGGGTGAGCACCCGCTCGCCGAGCAACGTCCCGGTTCGGATGTGCGCCGCGGTGTCCGACCCGAGCTGTGTTCTGCTGTCGACGGTGAAGGTCACCAAGGCCTCGCCGTTGCGTAGCGACACATCCGACACGGTCCCGAGCTTCACGCCCGAGACCGTGACGTCGTTGCCGGCGGCCAGACCGCCGGCTTCGGCGAACAGCGCCTGGTAGCGAATAGCGGACGCCAACGACATGAGCTGCTGCGGCTGAAGACCCACCAGCGTGATGAGGATCGCCAGCATCGCGCCGATGAATCCGATTTGAATGAGGTTGCCAGTACGGTATCTAAGCATCAGGGCTCCGCGCACCTACCGGTAGTCTGTTCAATCCAGGGGAATACCACGGTGTTATCCTGAAAGTCCGTGGCCCTGAAGGCAATTCCGCATATGTAGTAGTTGATGAAGCTGCCGTAGGCGCCGAGACGGACGAGTTTGCGAAAGTTCTCCGGCGCCTTCTGCAGTGCGACGTCAATCTGGTCCTTGCCGGTGTCAAGCAGCGGCGCGAGCCGATTCAGCTCGTCGACCGTACCGGCAAGCGGCGGGCGGGCCTCGGTCAGCAGGTCGGCCAGCGATGCTGTTCCGTTGTCCAGCGCCACGATCGCGTCCCCGATCGGGTCTCGGTCTCGCGCCAGTCCGGTGACGAGCCGCTCGAGACGATCGACGGTGTCGGAGAACTGGTCGCCGTTCTCGGCGAGGGTGTCGACGACGGTGTTGAGGTTGTCGATCAAGTCTTGGACGACTTGGCTGTTGTCGGCCAGCGTATTTGACAGCGACGAGGTCTTGGACAGGAGGGACTTCAGCGTCGGGCCCTGGCCCTGGAAGACCTGCAGCAACGACTGGCTCAGCGCGTTGACGTCGTCCGGATTCAAGCTCTGGATCACGGGCTTGAGTCCGCCGAGCAGCAGATCCAGATCGAGTGCCCCCGCCGTGTTGTCGACCGGGATCTGTGATCCCGGGGGAAGTATCTTCGTCGATCCGGGGCCTTCGGCGAGTTCGAGATAGCGATCACCGGTGAGATTGAGATACCGGACCATCGCCCGTGTGCCGGCGGTGAGGGCGATGCTGCGGTCAGCGTCGAAAGTCACGACGACTTTCTTGTCGCGGCGCAGCGACACGCCGGTCACCGTGCCCACCCGGATACCCGCAATGCGCACGGTCTCTCCCGACTTCAGCCGGGACGTGTCGAGGAAGACCGCGGAATATTCGCTGGTGGGGCCCGTTCTGTACTGACCGAATATGAAGAACAGAAATCCGCTCACCAGGGCCATCACAACACCGAACACGACGAGCTTCGCAAGCGTCGCCTGCCATCCGCCCCTCATCCGGGTTGCCCGATCTGGGCGACGTTGCGCGGCGGCCCCGCGATGGGTCCGTACAGCAGTTGCTTGAGCCCGTCGGAGTTCAGCAGGATTCCGGGGTTTCCGTACTGCGCCGGGTTGGCGCCGACATCTTCGACCACGAATGGTGGCGCCCAGTCGACGGGAACATTCGGAAGACGCTGGCTTTCGCACTGCGGGCCGCCGGTGGCCGCGACCTTGGGCAGGTTCGTCGGGTACCGATAGCGTTCGGCCCCCAGCAGGAAGCTGACCGACACATACACGCCGGGTCGCGGCAGCGGCGGGGACGAGGCCAGCATCATCAGGCCGCTGAGTGCGCAGGTGAGTGCCGGGTTGTATTCGTTGGTGAGGTCGGTCGTCGGCACCAGCAGGCGCAACACGTCGGAGAGCGCCTGCCGGTTGCTGCCGACCACGTCATTTCCGATGTCGGCGAGGCCGATCGCGCTCAAGAGGAAGGCGTCGAGGTTCTGTTGCTCCTCGACAACCGTCCGGCTGATCTGTGTCGCGTTGCGCACCGAGTCGAGGAGATCCGGCGCGGCATCTGCGTACGTGGTCAGGACTTCGGGGGCCACAGCGAGGTCGCGTCGCAGCCCCGGCAGGCCCGGTTCGGACTTCGCGAGGAACTCGTTCAGATCTGCAAGCGCCTGACCGATCTTCTCCCCCCGGCCGTTCAGCGCGGTCGCGATCGCCCCCAGAGTTTCGTTGAGCTTCGCGGGCTCGATCTTCGACAGCAGCGACGTGAGTTGCTCGAAGACCGTATTGAGCTCAACCGTCACGTTTTTCGCGTCGAGCACCTGCCCGGATTTCAGCCGTTGGGGCGAGGGCTCGGCCGGTGGAACGAGTTGCACGTACTTGGCGCCGAACACCGTGTTGCTGGTGATGTTGACCAGCACATTGGACGGAATGAATTTCAGCTGTGACGGGTCAAGCGCCAGGTGCAAGGCCGCTTGGCCGTCCGGACGCGCTTCGATCGAAGAGACCTTGCCAACCTGAACCCCCCGCATCTTCACCTTGGCGTCGGCGTACATCACCAGACCGGCTCGCTGCGAGAGGATCGTGACCGGCACGGTGGTACCGAAACCCCCACGAAACAGAGTGATGGAGACAGCGACGACCGCGACGATCGCGACGATGGTGGCGAGACCGGCGAGTGGTTTCGCGACTTCGGACGACATCGACCTGCTCCCCTATCCCGACAGGTTGAAGTTGCCGTTGGAGCCGTAAATCGCCAGCGCGACAAGCAGCGTCACCGACACCACGACGATCAGCGAGGTCCGCACCGCATTACCTACCGCGACACCGACCCCCGATGGTCCGCCCGTGGCGAAGTACCCGTGGTACGTATGCACCAGCAGAACCGCCAGTGACATCACGATGGCTTGCAGGAACGACCAAATGAGGTCGATCGGGTTCAAAAACGTTGAGAAATAGTGGCTGTACAACCCCGAGGATTGCCCGAGCAGCACTACGGTGACGAACTTGCTCGCGACGAACGACAGGATCACCGCGATCGCATACAGCGGCGTCACTGCGATCAGTCCAGCGATCAGCCGGGTGCTCACCAAGAACTCGATCGGCCGGATCGCCATCGCCTCCAGCGCGTCGATCTCCTCGCTGATGCGCATCGCGCCGAGTTGCGCCGTCACACCGGCACCAAACGTCGCGGCCAGGCCGATTCCGGCAACTACCGGTGCCGAAATGCGCACGTTGATGAACGCGGCCAAGAAGCCGGTCAGCGCCTCGATGCCGATGTTGCCCAGGGAGGCGTACCCCTGAACGGCGAGAGTGGCGCCCGCCGCAAGGGTCAAGAAACCCACGATCACCACGGTGCCGCCGATGAGCGCCAATGTGCCTGCGCCCATACTGATCTCGGCGATCAGCCGAATGATCTCCATTTTGAACCGCGTGATCGCGTAAGGGATCCCGGCGATGGCCCTGGCCCAGAAGAGGGTCGGAGCACCGACCTTGCTCAGTGCGCCGACCGGCTTCTTGACGAGTAAGGCGAACGTCCGCGGATAGGCGGCCGGCAGCGTCATCGGATGTCCCTCACTTGACCGTGACTCTGACGCCGATCGCGGTCACCACGATGTTGATGACGAACAGGGCCATGAACGCATAGACCACGGTCTCGTTGACGGCGTTGCCCACCGCCTTGGCGCCTCCGCCGGTGATGATCAAGCCCCGATAACATGCGACGAGGCCGGCGATCAGCCCGAACAGTGTTGCCTTGACGCCCGAGATGATCAACTCGGGAACACCGGTCAACAATGTGATACCGGCGGCGAAGGCACCCGGATTCACGTGCTGAACGAACACGGAGAAGATGTAGCCACCGACGACGCCGACGAGCACGACCAGGCTGTTGAGCAGCAGGGCAATCAGTCCCGACGCCAGCATGCGGGGCGTCACCAGCCTCTGCACAGGGTTGATTCCGAGGACCTCCA
>JBAPQQ010000780.1:0-9856 GCA_049280695.1 Mycobacterium sp. | reverse complement strand
AGCCAGCGTGAGCTCATCGAGCGCGCACGCGATGCCGGCGCCATGGCTTACCTGGTGAAGCCCTTCTCGGCGACGGATCTCATTCCGGCGATCGAGGTCGCGGTCAGCCGGTTCAGCGAGATCACCGAGCTCGAGCGCGAGGTGGCGACGCTGTCGGAGCGGTTGGAGACGCGCAAGCTCGTCGAACGCGCGAAAGGACTGCTGCAGACCAAGCAGGGAATGACGGAGCCGGAGGCGTTCCGCTGGATCCAGCGCGCCGCGATGGACCGCCGGACGACCATGAAACGGGTCGCTGAAGTCGTGCTGGAGACGCTGGACGAATCCAACGACACACCGCCGGCCGGCTGAGCGCTTCGACAACGACGCGCACGGTAGCGGCGCGTTGGCTATGTTCTACGTTCTACGCAGTTCTACGCACAAGAACGCTGACTTGGAGGTGGACACGTGCACGGTCACGTGGCGCGAAGTGCGGTGGTTGTCGGTGCCGTCGGCCTGGTCGTGGCCGGGATGGCGGGCTGTAACCAGTCGAAGCCGGAGAGCAGCACAGACCTGAAAATCGCCGAGTTGGTCCCGATCGACGACAACGGCGCGCAGATCAAGCCGCCGGACACGACGGCGGCCGCCGACCCCGCCGGCGACGGCAAGGCCACCTGCCCGCCGCTGACCATTGCGATGGCCGGTGCGCTCAACGGGCCGGACGCCGCGCTCGGCATCAACATCAAGAACGGGGTGCAGCTGGCAGTCGACAAGCACAACGCCGCCAACCCCGGCTGCCAGGTCCAGCTCAGGACGTTCGACACGGAAGGCGATCCGCAGAAGGCCACCGCAATCGCCCCGCAGATCGTGGACGACCAACAGATCGTCGGGCTGGTCGGCCCCGCCTTCTCCGGAGAGACGAAGGCGACAGGCGGAGTCTTCGACCAGGCTGGACTCGTCGCCGCGACCGCGTCGGCCACCAACGTCACGCTGTCCGAGAACGGATGGAAGACCTTCTTCCGCGGACTCGGCAACGACGGAGCGCAGGGCCGGGCCGTCGCCAACTACATGAAGAACACCCTCAATTACAAGAAGGTCTGCGTGGTCGATGACAGCACCGACTACGGCGTCGGTCTGGCCAAGGTAGTCCGGGACACCTTGGGGCCGGTCGCGGACGGCTCCTGCAACATCGCGGTCAAGAAGGGCGACAAGGACTTCTCCGCCGCGGTCACCCAGGTCAAGGGGGCCAACCCGGACGCCGTCTTCTACAGCGGCTACTACGCCGAAGCGGCGCCATTCGTGCAGCAGTTGCGTGACGGCGGTGTGAGCGCGGCGTTCGTGTCAGCCGACGGCACCAAGGACCCCGAGTTCGTCAAGCAGGCCGGCAGCGCGTCGAAGGACTCGATTCTGTCGTGCCCGTGCAGCCCGGCTCCGGCTGCGTTCGCCGAGGAGTACACCAAGAAGTTCGGCCAGGCGCCCGGCACCTACAGCACGGAGGGATACGACCTCGGCACCATCCTGCTCAGGGGCATCGATTCCGGCGCGGTCACCCGTCCTCAATTGCTGGAGTACGTCCGCAACTACAACGGTGCCGGTGTCGCTCGTCAATACCAGTGGGACCCGACCGGCGAGCTCACCAACACGTTGATCTGGATCTACAAGGTTCAGTAGCCGCACAGGCGAGACGCGTCCGAGACCGTTTGGCTCGGACGCGTCTCAATCTAGGAGCCGCCACCGGATGATCGACGACTGCCTCGGCCAGTGCGCCGTGTACGCGGCCAATATCGGCTTCAATCTGGAAGGCCTTCGAAACGGCTTCTGGCAGTTGACGATCGACGGACTGTCGTGGGGCGCGATCTACGCGCTCGTCGCGGTCGGATACACGCTGGTGTTCGGCGTGCTGCGGCTGATCAACTTCGCGCACTCCGAGATCTTCATGCTTGGCATGTTCGGCGCCTACTTCGCACTCGACATCATCCTGGGATTCACCCCCAGCGGCAACGCGTACAACAAGGGAATCGCTTTGACCGTGTTGTACCTGGGCATCGCGATGCTCGTCGCGATGGTGGTTTCCGGTTCGGCCGCAATCGGTTTGGAGGCGGTCGCGTACCGGCCGCTGCGACGGCGGAATGCGCGTCCGCTCACCTTCCTGATCACCGCTATCGGGATGTCGTTCGTCTTGCAGGAATTCGTGCACTTCGTGTTGCCGCAACTACTCAAAGGCTACGGGGGCAGCAACGCCCAGCAGCCGATCATCCTGGTCGTGCCCAAGGCGCAGTTCACCGTGTTCGGTGCCACGGTTTCCAACGTCACGCTGGTGATCGTGACCGCGGCACTGGGGTTGGCTGCCCTCACCGATGTGGCGATCAACCGCACCAAGTTCGGTCGAGGCATCCGCGCGGTCGCCCAGGACCCGACGACGGCCATCCTCATGGGCGTGTCACGGGAGCGGACCATCATGACCACCTTCCTGATCGGCGGCCTGCTGGCCGGCGCTGCGGCGCTCTTGTACACGCTGAAGGTGCCGCAGGGAATCATCTACTCGGGCGGGTTCCTGCTTGGTATCAAAGCGTTCTCGGCAGCGGTGCTCGGCGGCATCGGCAACCTGCGCGGGGCGCTGCTCGGCGGCCTTCTGCTTGGGGTCATGGAGAACTACGGGCAAGCCGTCTTCGGAACCCAGTGGCGTGACGTCGTCGCGTTCGTGTTGCTGGTGTTGGTACTGCTGGTCCGCCCGACGGGGATACTGGGTGAGAGCCTCGGGAAGGCGCGGGTATGAACCACCGGACGGCGTTCCAAGGGCTTGCGCGGTGGTGGGACGGGTTGTCCCGGGTGCAGACGTGGGCGTTCGGGGCGCTGTCCTTCGGCGCCGTCGCCCTGCTGCCGATCTTCACCCCACCCTTCCTGGATACCTCGGGCATCAGCTTCGGCGGCGTGATGGCGCAGTTCGCGATGGTGGCGCTGATCGCGATCGGCCTGAACGTGGTTGTGGGTCAAGCCGGCCTGCTCGACCTCGGCTACGTCGGCTTCTACGCTGTCGGCGCGTACACCGTCGCATTGCTCACCAGTCCTGACAGCCCGTGGAACAAGGTCGGGGCGGCGGGTTTCTTCAGCGAGGACTGGGCGTGGTTGGCATGCGTGCCGTTGGCCATGTGTGTGACCGCGATCTCCGGGCTGATCCTCGGCACGCCGACACTGCGGCTACGCGGTGACTACCTGGCCATCGTCACTCTCGGATTCGGTGAGATCATCCGCCTACTCGCCGACAATCTGTCCGATGTCACCAACGGTTCGCGCGGGCTGAACCAAGTGGCCTACCCGCGTGTGGGCGAAACCGAGAAGCTGCCCGACGGCGTCTTTTCCAGCGGCAACTCGTCTGGAGACGCGAACTACGGCACCTGGTGGTTCTGGCTGGGACTTGTTCTGGTCATGGTCGTGCTGTTGTTCGTTGGCAACCTGGAGCGCAGTCGCGTGGGGCGGGCGTGGGTAGCGATTCGCGAGGACGAGGACGCCGCAGAAGTCATGGGCGTCAACACGTTCAAGTTCAAGCTGTGGGCGTTCGTGATCGGCGCGGGCATCGGCGGGCTTTCCGGCGCACTGTATGCCGGACAGGTGCAGTTCGTCGCGCCCACCAACTTCAACATCATCAACTCGATGCTGTTCCTCTGCGCCGTCGTGCTCGGTGGGCAAGGCAACAAACTCGGCGTGATATTCGGGGCGTTCGTGATCGTGTACCTGCCCAACCGGCTGCTGGGCGTGCACTTCCTGGGCATCAATCTCGGCGATCTGAAGTACCTGTTCTTCGGGCTGGCGCTCGTCGTGCTGATGATCTTCCGGCCGCAAGGTCTGTTCCCCGTGCGCCAGCAACTGCTGACCTATGGCAGGTCCGCGCGGGCGCTGCTAAGACGGGAGGCGGTCCCGTGAGTGTCGATGAGCCGCTTGCGCAAAGAGAAACAAGCATCGAGGAGTTGGCCGGTGTACACCGCGATATCCACGCCGCCGAGGGCGAAATCCTCTTGCAGACAAAAGATCTCACTGTCAAGTTCGGCGGGCTGACCGCGCTGGATGGGGTGACCTTCGATATCAGGCGTGGGGAGATTCTGGGGCTTATCGGGCCCAACGGCGCCGGCAAGACGACGTGCTTCAATGCGATCACCGGCGTCTACCGGCCCAGCGGCGGGACGGTCATTTTCGACGGCTCGCCCCTCGGCCGCATCAAACGCCATCAGATCACCCGCCGCGGCATCGCACGCACGTTCCAGAACATCAGGTTGTGGGGCGAGATGACGGCGCTGGAGAACGTCGTCGTCGGAACCGACGCCCGGCACAAGACCTCGGTGCCCGGGGCGATACTCCGGAGCCATCGCCACCGTCGCGAGGAGCGCGATGCCATCGAACGAGCCGCGGCACTGCTGAAGTTCGTCGGAATCGCCGAGCGCGGCGAGGAGAAGGCGAAGAATCTGCCGTATGGCGACCAACGGCGGCTGGAGATCGCCCGCGCACTGGCCACCGAACCGAAGCTGCTGTGCCTCGACGAGCCGGCGGCAGGGTTCAACGCGAAGGAGAAGGCGGCCCTGATCGAGTTGATCCGCAAGATCCGCGACGACGGATACACCGTTCTGCTCATCGAACACGACATGCGGGTGGTGATGGGGGTGACCGACCGCATCGCGGTGCTGGAGTTCGGCCGCAAGATCGCCGAGGGCGTACCGTCGGCGATCCGTGAGGATCCAGCGGTCATCGCCGCATACCTGGGAGTGCCCGATGACGACGTCGAATGAGCCGGTGCTCGAGTTGCGCGATGTCGTCGTGCACTACGGCCGTATCGAGGCGCTGCACGGGGTTTCCCTTGTCGTTCGTGAGGGCGAGCTGGTCACGCTGTTGGGCTCGAACGGCGCCGGCAAGACCACGACGATGCGCGCGATCTCTGGTCTGCGGCCGCTCAGCCGCGGGTCCGTGTGGTTCGAGGGGCGAGACGTCTCCCGGGTGAAGCCTCACAAACGGGTGGCCGACGGGCTCATCCAGGCCCCCGAGGGCCGGGGGGTGTTCCCGGGCATGACGGTCACCGAGAACCTCGACATGGGTTCTTACGGAAGGCCGTTCGCGTCCAGGGCCGAGCGTAGGGAAAGGCTGGACTGGGTCTTCGCGACGTTCCCGAGGTTGGCCGAGCGGAGTAGCCAGGTCGGCGGCACGCTGTCCGGCGGTGAGCAGCAGATGCTCGCGATCGGACGCGCCCTGATGGCGCGCCCGCGGCTGCTCCTTCTCGACGAACCGTCGATGGGTTTGGCGCCCATGGTGATTCAGCAGATCTTCCGGATCATCTCGGAGATCAACTCGCAGGGCACCACCGTCCTGCTGGTCGAGCAGAACGCGCAGCAGGCGTTGAGCCGCTCAGACCGTGCATACATCCTCGAAACCGGCAACGTCACCCGCGAAGGCCCGGCGCG
Source organism: Mycobacterium sp. (assembly GCA_049280695.1). Classification (GTDB taxonomy): domain Bacteria; phylum Actinomycetota; class Actinomycetes; order Mycobacteriales; family Mycobacteriaceae; genus Mycobacterium. Next base: position 4,436 of record JBAPQQ010000780.1, on the reverse strand, counting down.
GGAGCTGCTTGACGACGAGAGCATCCGCGCCGCCTACCTCGGCGTTGCTTGAGGCGGCGTTCGTCGTCCTGATCGCCGCGGCGAACCGCTCAGCGGGCGACGATCACCGACGAGCCGTGGCCGAACAGGCCCTGGTTCGCGGTGATGCCGACGGTCGCGCCCTCGACCTGGCGTCCGGTGGCCTGGCCGCGCAGTTGCCATGTCAGTTCGCACACTTGTGCAATGGCTTGCGCTGGAATGGCTTCCCCGAAGCAGGCGAGCCCGCCCGACGGGTTGACCGGCACCCGGCCGCCGAGGGCCGTCGCACCGCTGCGCAGCAGCGCCTCGGCTTCGCCCTTCGCGCACAGCCCCAGGTGTTCGTACCAGTCGAGTTCCAAAGCGGTGGACAGGTCATACACCTCGGCGACGCCGATGTCCTCGGGCCCCATGCCGGCTTCGGCGTACGCGGCGTCGATGATCTGGTCCTTGAACACCCGCTCGGGTGCGGGCACCACTGCCGTGGAATCGGTTGCGATATCGGGCAATTCGGGAAGATGCTGTGGATACCGGGGTGTGACGGTGCTGACCGCCCGCACAGTCGGTACTCCGTCGAGCGAACCATGGTGCTTGCGGGCGAACTCGGCGCTGGCCACCACGAGCGCGGCCGCGCCGTCGGACGTTGCGCAAATGTCCAATTGACGCAGCGGGTCGGCTACCACCGGGCTCGCCAGCACGTCCTCGACCGAGGCTTCTTTGCGGTAGCGCGCGTACGGGTTCTGCAGGCCGTGTCTGGCGTTCTTGACCTTCACCTGGGCGAAGTCCTCGCTGGTGGCGCCGTAGAGGTCCATGCGACGGCGTGCCAACAGCGCGAAGTACACCGGGTTCATCGCACCGATGAGGTGGAAGCGCTGCCAATCCGGATCGTTGCGGCGCTCTCCGCCCACCGGTGCAAAAGCGCCCTTCGGAGTGGTGTCGGCCCCGATCACCAGCGCGACATCGCAGAAGCCCGCGAGGATCTGAGCGCGCGCGCTCTGTAATGCCTGCGATCCGCTGGCGCATGCTGCGTAGCTCGAGCTGACGGGAACACCGTTCCAGCCGAGCTTCTGGGCGAACGTCGACCCGGCGATGAAGCCGGGATAGCCGTTACGGATGGTGTCGGCGCCGGCCACCAATTGGATCTGCCGCCAGTCCAGGCCGGCCTCGGCCAGCGCGGCCCGAGCGGCGACGACGCCGTACTCGGTGAAGTCGCGGCCCCATTTGCCCCACGGGTGCATGCCGGCGCCGAGTATGTACAGCGGGTCGGGGATGCTCATGTGGTCCTCCACGCGTGCACGATGCGCTGGATGCCGTCGTCGTCGACGAAGAGCGTCATGGTGGTCAGCTCCATCTCCATGCCGACCTTCAGGTCGGCCGCCAGCGTGCCTTCGACGACCTTCCCCAACACGATCATCCCCTCGTCCGCCAGTTGCACCGCGGCAATCGCGAACGGCTCGAAGGGATCTGACGCCGGATAGGGCGGCGGCGGTGGGTAACGGTTCTCGGTGTAGCTCCACAGTGTGCCGCGGCGCGACAGCGGGACCTTTGCCAACTCGTCGCCGTCGCAGGCAGGGTTCGGGCAGTTGTCGGCTCGCGGCGGAAACACGTAGGTGCCGCATTGGTGGCACTTGCCGCCGATGAGATAGGGCGCCCCTGACTCATCGATGGCGAACCAGCCGTCGATCGCGGGTTGGGTGGACACGCCGGTTAGCCTACCGAGTCCGCAGCTTGAACTGAAACGTGTTCCAGTTTCGCTAGCTCAGCGCAAGCTCCTCGGGTACTTACCGGACCGAACCGCGCCTGCCCGACCGGTGTCGGCGCGGGTGCCTAGAGTGAGTCCGTGAGCCCAGCCAAGACGCCCTCCGCTCCACCCGAGGCCCCCGACAAGCCGACTTTGATGCTGCTGGATGGCAATTCGCTGGCGTTCCGGGCGTTCTACGCCCTGCCGGCCGAGAACTTCAAGACCCAGGGCGGGCTGACCACCAACGCTGTCTACGGCTTCACCGCGATGCTGATCAACCTGCTGCGCGACGAGGGGCCCACGCATATCGCGGCCGCGTTCGACGTCTCGCGCCAGACGTTCCGCTCCGACAAGTACCCGGAGTACAAGGCCAACCGCACGTCGACTCCCGACGAGTTCCGCGGCCAGATCGAGATCACCAAGGAAGTGCTGTCGGCGCTCGGCGTCACCGTGCTGGCCGAGCCGGGATATGAGGCCGACGACGTCATCGCCACGTTGGCGACGCAGGCCGAAAAGGCGGGCTTTCGCGTCCTCGTCGTGACGGGCGACCGCGACTCGCTGCAGCTCGTCAGCGACGACGTCACCGTGCTGTATCCGAGGAAAGGCGTCAGCGAGCTGACCCGGTTCACCCCGGATGCCGTGGTGGAGAAATACGGTCTGACCCCGACGCAGTACCCGGACTTCGCCGCGCTGCGCGGCGACCCCAGCGACAACCTGCCGGGCATCCCCGGCGTGGGGGAGAAGACGGCGTCGAAGTGGATCGCGGAGTACGGCTCGCTGCAGGAGCTCGTCGACAACGTCGACGCGGTTCGCGGAAAAGTCGGAGATGCGTTGCGCGCCAACCTTTCCCACGTGGTGCTGAACCGCGAGCTGACCGACCTCGTCAAAGATGTCCCCCTTGCGCAAACGCCCGACATGCTGCGCATGCAGCCCTGGGACCGAGACCACATCCACCGGTTGTTCGACGACCTCGAGTTCCGTGTGTTGCGGGACCGGCTGTTCGACACGCTCGCCGCCGTCGAGCCGGAGGTCGACGAGGGGTTCGACGTCCGCGGCGGTGCGTTGGCTCCCGGTGAGGTGGCGGACTGGTTGGCAACGCATGCCGCAGACGGACGCCGTGCCGGGGTATCGGTGGTCGGGACGCACACAGTCGCCGACAGCGACGCCACTGCCGTCGCGATCGCCGCCGCCGACGGCGAATCCGGCTACATCGACACCGCGACGATGACGGCGGACGACGAGGCGGCACTCGGCCGCTGGCTGGCCGACGAGGGCCGGCCCAAGGCTTTGCACGAGGCGAAATGGGCGATGCACGATCTCGCCGCACGTGGCTGGAACCTGCGGGGAGTCACATCTGACACTGCGCTGGCGGCTTATCTGGTGCGTCCGGGGCAACGCAGCTTCACGCTGGAGGACTTGTCGCTGCGGTATCTGCGCCGCGAGTTGCGGGCCGAGAATCCCGAGCAGGCGCAGCTGTCGTTGCTGGACGACAGCGAGGGTGTCGACGACCAGGCCGTGCAGGCTCAAATCCTGCGGGCGCAGGCCGTGCTCGATCTGGCGGAGGCGCTGGACGCCGAGCTGGAGCGAATGGAGTGCTCGTCGCTGCTCGGCCAGATGGAACTACCGGTACAGCGCGTGCTCGCCGACATCGAAAAGGCCGGTATCGCAGTCGATCTCGCGCAACTGACGGACCTCCAGCACGAGTTCGCCGCACAGATTCGCGATGCCGCCGAGGCGGCGTATGCGGTGATCGGCAAGCAGATCAATCTCGGCTCGCCAAAGCAGTTGCAGGTGGTGCTGTTCGACGAGCTGGAGATGCCGAAGACCAAGCGCACCAAGACCGGGTACACCACCGACGCCGACGCGTTGCAGTCGCTTTACGAGAAGACGGGCCACCCGTTCCTGCAGCATCTGCTTGCCCACCGCGACGTCACCCGGCTGAAGGTCACCGTCGACGGGCTGCTCCAGGCCGTGGCCGCGGACGGCCGGATTCACACCACGTTCAACCAGACCATCGCGGCAACCGGCCGGCTGTCCTCGACCGAGCCGAACCTGCAGAACATCCCGATCCGCACCGACGCGGGCCGGCTGATCCGCGACGCGTTCGTGGTCGGCGAGGGCCCCGGCGGACCCTTCGCCGAGCTGATGACCGCCGACTACAGCCAGATCGAGATGCGGATCATGGCGCATCTGTCCCACGACGAAGGCTTGATCGAGGCGTTCCGCACTGGCGAGGACCTGCACTCGTTCGTCGCGTCGCGCGCGTTCGGCGTTCCGATCGAAGAGGTCACCGCGGAATTGCGGCGGCGGGTCAAGGCAATGTCGTATGGGTTGGCCTACGGTTTGAGCGCGTACGGGCTGGCCCAGCAGCTCAAGATCTCGACCGAAGACGCGAAGGACCAGATGGAGCAATACTTTTCGCGATTCGGCGGGGTGCGGGACTATCTGCACGAAGTCGTCGACCAAGCCCGCAAGGATGGCTACACGTCGACGGTACTCGGGCGTCGGCGCTATCTGCCCGAGCTGGACAGCAGCAACCGCCAGGTCCGGGAGGCGGCCGAGCGGGCCGCCCTGAACGCCCCGATTCAGGGCAGCGCGGCCGACATCATCAAGGTCGCGATGATCCAGGTGGACAGCGCGCTGAAATCCGCGGGGCTGCAGTCACGCATGTTGCTTCAGG
>JBAPQQ010000779.1:0-2849 GCA_049280695.1 Mycobacterium sp. | reverse complement strand
GGGTACTCGCCGTAGAACTCTACGTAGCCCTCGTCGCGGCTCTTCAGCACGTAGATCGGGTCCTCGACGTCCTCGCTGTAGGCCTGCTTGGCGAGGTCGGTCTTCTTGGTCTTGTGCGTCGAGGTCTTCTCCAATTCCTTGACGATGCGCACGAAGAGCGGCATAGCGTAGGGCGGCAGGTTCTCGTAAACCGTCCTGGCCAGCCCCTTGCCGTCGAACTCCGCGCCATCCTTGAGCTGGATCGCGGCCATTCCCGCCTTGCCGCCCGCACCTTCGACCTCGACGCCGTAGACGGTGGCCTCCTCGACGTTGGAGTCTTGGTTGACCGCGTGCTCCACCTGGGTGGTGGCCACATTCTCACCCTTCCAGCGGAACGTGTCGCCGAGCCGGTCGGAGAACGCGGCGTGCCCGAACCCTTGGGAGCGCATCAGGTCACCGGTGTTGAACCACACGTCGCCCTCTTTGAAGGCGTCGCGGACGAGCTTCTTCTCGGTGGCCTCCTTGTCGGTGTAGCCGTCGAACGGCTGGAAGTTGCTCACCTTGGACAGCAGCAGGCCCGGCTCGCCCTTCTTGACCTTCTTGACCCGGCCGTTGTCGTCGCGGAGGGGTTCGCCGCTTTCGTGGTCGTACTCGACGAAGGCCACCGGAGTGGGGCAGATGCCGGCGCTCTTGGGGATGTTCAGCACGTTGACGAACGCGGTGTTGGACTCGCTGGCCGAGTAGAACTCGCACACCCGCGGGATGTTGAACCGCGTCGTGAACTCGTCCCAGATGCCGGGCCGCAGCCCGTTGCCGGCGATCACCCGCACCTTGTGCTGGTGGTCGGTCTCCTTCTCCGGCTGGTTGAGCAGGTAGCCGCAGATCTCGCCGATGTAGACGAACGCGGTCGCCTCGTATTTGATGACCTCATCCCAGAACTTCGACGCCGAGAACGACTTCCCCAGCGCCAGCGTCGCACCGGCGCTCACCACCGAGGACACGGCGACCGTGAGCGCGTTGTTGTGGTAGAGCGGCAGGCTGCAGTACAGGACGTCGTTGCTGGACAGGCGCATTCCGATGCCGCCGAAGCCGCCGAGTGCGCGCAGCCAGCGGTAGTGCGTCATCACGCTGGCCTTCGGCATGCCGGTGGTGCCCGAGGTGAAGATGTAGAACGCCTTGTCCTTGGCCAGCACCGAGGACGTGACGTTCGGGTTCTCGGTCGGGGCGTCGGCGGCGAGCCGGTCGAGTTCGTCGGCCGAAAGCTGGTCTTTGGCCTCGGCGACGGAGTCCCGCACCTCGTCGAGGAGTTCGTCCTCGCCGACGACGATGACCGAGTCGAGCAACCCGACGCTGTGGGCCAGCACTTTGCCGCGCTGGTTGTAGTTGAGCATGCCGGCGATCGCGCCGAGCTTGACCACGGCGAGCATCAGCAGCACCGCGCGTGGCGAGTTCTTCAGCATGATCCCGACGACATCGCCGCGACCGACGCCGCGGGCCGCCAGCACCGCGGCGTACCGGTTGGCCGTCTCGTTCGCCTCGCGGTACGTGACGGTCTCGTCGCCGAACTTGATGAACGCCTTGTCGCCGTAGCGCGCCGCCCGGTCCTGGAACACCTTGCCGATCGACGTCTTCGCCGACGGCCGGGCCATGAACCCGGTCAGCACGCCCTGCACGATCGCCGGCGCATCCATCAGCAGGCCGGGCAACCGGGTCGCGATGTCGATCAGGCCGACCGTCGACTTCTCGTTGTCCTCGCGCGTCTCTTCGCCGTTTTCCGCCATGTGCTCCGCTTTCCCTCTTCAGGCCGGGTGCAAACTGGCGAAAGCTAGTCAGCGGGCGCGCACACGGAAAGGGCGCCCTCGACGTCGCGGACCACCACGATCCGGGCGAGCGCACCGGGGTGGACGTATCCCTTCTCGACGAGGCTCTCGAGCCACGTCCACAGCCCGTCGTAGTGCCCGTCGGGGTCGAGCAGCACGACCGGTTTGTCGTGCATGCCGAGGTAGCCGGCGGTCCAGGTCTCGAACAACTCCTCGAGCGTGCCGATCCCTCCGGGCAACGCGATGAAAGCGTCGGAGCGATCCTCCATGACCTGTTTGCGCTCGCGCATCGTGTCGGTGACGACCAGCTCGTCGGCGTCGACGTCGGCCACCTCCTTGTGCACGAGGGCTTTCGGGATCACCCCGACGGTTCGTCCGCTGTTGGCGCGGGCGCCTGCCGCGAGGGCTCCCATCGCCGAGACGTTGCCGCCGCCCGACACCAGAGTCCAGCCGCGGTCGGCGATCGCCTTCCCCACTTGGGCTGCCAGCGCAAGCAATTCGGGATGGCGCGGACCGGACGCGCAGTAGACACACACGGTCCACTGCCTGGCTTGGTCCTCACTTCCGCGGCCGCGGTCCCCAACCGATTCCGACACATCGCCAACGTAGCCTCCTAAGATTCGGCGAGTGACCGACGAGCGCTCGCGCGAGGAGCATCAAGCTGCCGAGGCGCTGCGGCTCGGCGACATGGAGTCGGGTGAACGGCTCGCGCGGTCTGCGCTGGAGCGGTCGGAGTCGCTTTCTGCCCGGCTGACTTTGGCGCAAGCCCTGGCCTGGCAGGGCCGCGGGCGGGAGGCCGACGGAGTGCTGGCCGCGGTCGACCCGGACGGGCTCTCCGAGACCGACCTGATGGCGTGGGCGCTGCCGCGCGCGGCCAACCAGTTCTGGATGCTGTCCGAGCCCACCAAGGCGGCGGCGTTCCTGCAGACCGTCCGCAACCGGGTTTCGGCCCCCGCGGCCCGGACGACGCTCGACGCGCTCGCCGCCACCTTCGCGATGAACGCGGGCACACCGCTGCGGGCCTTGCGCCTGGCGGACGAGGTGCTGGAA
>JBAPQQ010000778.1:0-2799 GCA_049280695.1 Mycobacterium sp. | reverse complement strand
CATCAACACCGTCTACGTGACTACCGAGTTGAACCAAGGCGGCAACGTGACCAGCGGCAACAACGCGGTTTGGGTGATCGACGGGGCGCAACGAGCCGTCGTCACCAACTTCGCCGTCGGCGACGGCCCGAGCTCGGTGGCGGTGGACCCGGACACCCACACCGTCTACGTCACCAACCGCAACGACTTCACGGTGTCGGTGATTGACGGCTCGAAGTACAGCGTCACCGCCACCGTGCCCTTCAAGTCGGCGCCGGATTCGGTGGCGGTGGACCCGACCACCCACGCCGCCTACGTCGCGAACATGGACAACACGGTGTCGGTGATCGACGGGGCGACGCGCACCGTCACCGCCACCGTGCCCGTCGGCAAGAACCCGTCCGGGGTGGCAGTGGACCCGGGCACCCACACCGTCTACGTCACCAACCGGGACGATGGAACGGTGTCGGTGATCGAACGTCGATAGCGTGCGTCTTGCTTGTCAGCACCGCGTTCCTTCAGTGGTCAAGCGACACGCGTATGTCGGGCGCCGGGCAGGGAATGTTGGAACACTCAGCCAGGGGCTGCACCGATGGCGGCCGCGGCGACCGCCGCCGCAACTAACAGTTGGCCGATCATGAGATTGCACCTCGGAGTCGTGCGCCGAGTTCGCTACCAATATGGGCCGCCGCACGGTTCTACACGAGCCTTCAGCCGACCCAGCGTTCTATTACAAAGAGCCGAAAAGGCGCCGAAAATCCTCGTTAAATGAGTTACTGGTGTGATCGGGGGCAGGCTGCGAGGTAATGAGGGAATGAGACCCAGCGCGGTTTCGGAGTCTTCCGCCCGAACACGGGCTCGAGTCGAAGTGTCCGGCGTTCTTGCCGTGCAGAGCCGGAGATCCCAGAGCAGCATCAGCCGGCGTTTCTTGGGTCTGCGCGAACATATCCGGGGCCGACCTCCCGACCGCATCTACTTCTCGTGCCAACCGGGCGCCCTGCGTGACATGCAGTTCCGGATCACGACAAGAAATCGGTTCTCGACGTACAGATCTCTAACGATGGAGGTTGCGTGAAGGTCTTGGTTGTCACCGAGATTCGCCTGTACCGCGATGGTGTCGCAGAGGCGCTGCGCCGGCGAGACGACGTCGAGCTCGTCGTCACCGCGGCAACTGGGCCCGCAGCCATACTCACCGCGCGGCGCGCGGAATGCGACGTCGTCCTTCTCGACATGGCGGTGGCCGACAGCACCCAGATCGTGGCGTCGCTGCTGACGGCCAGGCCCGCGCTCAAGGTGGTCGCCCTGGGCGTTCCCGAGGATGGTCCCGAAGTGGTCGCGTGCGCCGAGGCGGGGATCTGCGGATACGTATCGCGGGACGCGAGCCTTCTCGAACTAGCTGAGGCGCTGCGCATAGCGATCCGCGGCGAGGCGCCGGTGTCCGGCAAGGTGGCCGCGGGGCTGCTGAAACACATCGCCTTCCATGCCCGCATGCAGCAGCACACCCGGGGCATCGCGCGCCAGTTGACGCCGCGCGAACGGGAGGTATTGCAGCTTGTGCAGAGCGGCATGACGAACCCTCAGATCGCCAGAGCGCTCGACCTTCAGCTCAGCACAGTCAAAAACCATGTGCACAACGTGCTGACCAAGTTCGGCGTCGCCCGGCGAGCGGAGGTTCACTCCGCGCTCGTTCTCGACGGGAACTAGATCCAAGCTCCGCCAGAGAACCAGTACCGTAACGGAACCATCATGCGTTTTCGCGCTGAATGGATCCGGATCTAACGCGCTGCACCCGCCGGGCTTAGCCGAGACGCGGCGATTGGGTCTAGTCCCCTAGTTCAACCTGGACCGCCGCGGCCGATTGTCGGCCGCAGCGCAAGGCCTTCTACTTCTCGACTAAGTCGCCTGTTTCGTGGGCGGACCGGAAGCGGAGGAGCGTGTCCGTGGATGAAACGAGTTCGACCGTACGGGTGGCTCTGATCGGATGCACCGGGCTTCTTGGCGACATCATTCGTCAAACCCTGAGCGGCGAGCCCGATCTCGACGTCGTGGCCCAGATGACCACGCCGGGACCGGATTTCGATTTGCTGCAGTTCGGCGCCGACATCGTCCTTTGGAACGGTGCCGAGGAGAACCTGATCGTCAGATGGCTCAGCGGACTGAAGCAACAGCACGCACCACGCGTGCTGGCCACTCTCACCGACGGTCAGGAAGCGGCCCTATGGGAACTCATCCCACATCGGATCGACCTCGGCGGCATCTCGCCGCGGGCTCTCGTCGAGACAATCCGCGAAAAACGGGCGGGTCGGCTGTGGTGACGTTGGCCCCCAATCGCGCACCGGTCACCTCCGTGCGCGGCAGCCTCGAACGGTATCGGATCGGCGTACAACAACATTGGATGACGATTGCCGTGCCGGCGCGGCACCTCGAGGCTCGGCGCCCATGGTGACCAGGTCGACGATCAGAACCAAGGGGCCGGACCGATGGACCACCGGCGTGTCGTTCGGTGGAGACATCCGCAAGCCGATGCAGGCGATCGGCGGATTCGTCAGGATGGCGGCGGATGCGCTGAGGTTCACCTTCCGGCGGCCGTTCCAGTGGCGAGAGTTCCTGGAGCAGGCGTGGTTCGTGGCCCGGGTCTCGGTGGCCCCCACGCTGCTGGTGGCCATACCGCTCACGGTCCTCGTTCAATTCACGCTCAACATCCTGCTCCGTGAACTCGGCGCCGCCGACTTGAGCGGCGCCGGCGCGGCCTTCGGCGCCGTCACTCAAATCGGCCCGTTGGTGACCGTGCTGATCGTGGCGGGCGCCGGGGCGACCGCG
>JBAPQQ010000777.1:0-9393 GCA_049280695.1 Mycobacterium sp. | reverse complement strand
CGCAACGAAATCACGGAAGTTGAACCACGCTCCCGCTCGCATGTGCCACTCGAAGGCCGCGCCCAGGTCGCCCGCAGCCTCCAGATGCTCTGCGAGTAGCGCCGCGTTCTGGTCTTCATGTTCGATCGTGGCGGCCAGGCGGCGGTGCAGCTGGGCCCGATCCGACTTGAGCTGCGATTCGTAGGCCACCGTGCGCACCAACGGGTTGTGGAATGCGTACTCGGCGTGCGGCGTGAAGCGGACCTGATCGATCAGCTCGGCACGCACCAGATCCTCGACAGCGGCGTCGATGCCCAGGGTCTTCAGCATATCCGCACTGAACCGCGAACCGATCACGGCCGCAGCATTGAGCGTTCTCTTGGCCTCTGCCCCAAGGCGATCGATACGTGCAGCGATGGCTGCTTGCAGTGTGCTGGGCACGGCGACATCCGAAACGTCCGTGCGGCAGAAGTATTCACCGCGGGTCCCCTCGAGCACGCGGCGCTCCGCGAGTTCGCGTACGAGTTCCTGCGCGAAAAACGGATTGCCGGCCGCCCGTTCCTTCATGACGGACTTGATCGCCGCGACCGACGGATCATCGCCCAACAACTCGTCGAGCAATGCGGTGGTTTCTGAATCGACAAGGGGTGCAATCGAAATCGTTTGCGCACCGGAGACATGGGCGAGTGTGCCGCGGTACTCTGGACGGTACGTGATCAGCGTCGTGAAATGGGTCTGCGGGATCACTGCGAGAAAATCGGCGAGCATCGATTCGCTGGCCTCGTCGATCCAGTGAGCATCTTCGATGACGTAAAGCGCCGGCATCGTGCTGGCCAGCGACATCGCATTAATCAAGCCAGTCAGTCGCCGCCGGCGCGCGTCCGGTTCGATGTTGGACATTGTGGCACTCGGGTCGCGGATTCCGAGCAGGTCATACAACAGCAGCAGATCTTCGCTGTCGGCATCGGAGAACGCGAACTGAACTTGTGCCCGCGCCAAGTCGTCGTCCACACCGCTCACCCCGATGGCCACCCGCAGCAGACGGGCGACCGCGTTGAACGGGATATCCGTGGCGTGCGATTCGCAGAATGTGGAAAAGACCGCGATGTCCCGGCTGTTTGCGAGTCGTACCGCCTCACCTACCAGTCGGGTCTTACCGATTCCTGCCGGACCCGCGATACACACCACGCAGCCGCGACCGCTAGTTGACCGATCCATCAGGCCCGCAATGGTGGTCACTTCCAGGTCACGTCCCACCAACGCCGTCTGCGCGGAACCGGCGAGTTCGTGCTGCGGGCTGACGCCCAGCAGCCGTCGCGCCGGCACCGGTTCCGCGGCCCCTTTGACGTGAACCATCTCCGGTTCACCCAGGCTCGCGGCCGCCTGAACAAGCCGTGCGGTGGAATCGCTGAGCATCACCCCGCCCGGTGGGGCGATCGACTCCATCCGCTGAGCCATGCCGACCTGCTCTCCGACGGTCGTGTAACCCCAAGCGCCGGAACCGATCTCACCGGCGATCACCTGCCCGGAATTGAGGCCGACCCTCAGCCGGAGATCGACGCCATCGCGGCTCTTGACCCCTGCGGCCATCCCTTCGGCTTCTTGCTGAATGGCCAGAGCCGCTAGACAGCCACGGACCGCGTGATCCTCCAACGCAACCGGCGCGCCGAATACCGCCATGACCCCGTCGCCAGTGAACTTGTCGACCGTCCCGCCGTAACGTGTCACAACCGCGGCACAGTGGTCGGCCAGATCGGCCATGATCTCGCGCAGGCGCTCGGTGCCCACCGCTGCCGCGATGCTCATCGAATGAACGACATCGGCGAACAGCACCGTCACCTGCTTGTACTCTGCCGATCGAGTGACCGCTGTGACCGGTGCACCGCACTCGTTACAGAATTTGGAGCGCGCTGACAGTGCGGTACCGCACGTCCCACACGACAGTCCCGCCGCTATCAGAGCGCCGTGACCTTCTCCAGCGCCGTCCACGTTCTCATCGTGTCACCGCTGTTCAGCGGTGTCCGCCATATCGCCGTGCCACCTTCGACTCGGGATGGCGCCATTTCGAAACTGCCGGCAGATCGTGTATTTCCGCTGAATCGCGATCCTCCCGCAGTCTCGACGAATGGGCTCAATGCTCGGCGGGCGTCTTGTTGGCGGCGCGCGCAAAGACCCGGCGCACGATGTGAGCACCGACGGCGGCGAACAACAGCATCACCCAGACCTCGGCGGGCGGATGGGTGAGCTCGGCGGTGAACACGGCCGCGAACACCGGCGCGTGCTGGGTGATCGCGAGCACTGCCGCGCCGCCGATCAACGCCAGAGTGGGTACGCTGGCCTCTCCACCGAGGCGGTTGACGGCGAGCGCGACGAACGCGCCGGTGGCGACCCCGGTTGACAACGCCGGCGTGAGCATGCCGCCGACCGCGCCCGCGCGGATGAACAACGCAGTCAGCACCGGCTTGAGGAACATCGCGATCGTTACCGCGACCAGCGTGTCACCGCCCGCGAGGCTTTCCAGCACGATGCTCTTTCCGTTGCCCGGCATCTGCGGCATCCAGATCGACACGGTGCCCGTCACGAGCGCGGCCAGTCCGATCGCGGGAATGATGGTCCACGACTTCGGCGCCGCATTCGATTTCGCGCGCGCCATCAACCCGTTGAATCCGGTGCCGACGAGCGCGGCCAACGGCATTGCAGTGATCGCGAACAAGAACGCCCTCCAGGTGAAGTGCGTGTCCGGCCAGAGGAACGTCGGCGCCCCGTGAGTGATCGGCCACACCGTCACCGTCGCGATGCACGACGTGGCCACGGCCACCAGAACCGCGAGCGGCTGCCGGCTGCGCAAGACGATGCCCAGCGCGAACAGCACGCCCGCGGCGGGCACGTTGTAGACGGCCGCCAGGCCGGCGCCGGCGGCGCAGCCGAGCAGAATGCGCCGGTGCTCCGGCGGGATCGAGCCGTAGCGAATCCACAGTTCGGTGAACGACGCCGCGAACAGCCGGGGTGCCTGCTCGCGTCCGAGCGATGCGCCGGAACCGACGGCGAGAACCTGCAGCAGCGCGTCGACGCCCATCGGACCGTGAGCGAACGGGCGGCCCTCGCGGATCTGCTCGGTCAGGTTCGGGATCGTCGCCCGGCGCCTCAGAAACCACCAGCCCACGCCGGCGAGCGCGCAGCCGATCGCAGGACCGAGCAGCCGCCGTTCGACCGGCGCGTCCTTGACGCCGGTGAGCAGCGGCCCCTGCGTGAAGCCGTAGACCAGGTGCTCGATGGTCTTCACCACCAGCGTCGTGAACCCGCCGGCGACGCCGCTGAGCACACCGGTGACCAGGATCGCGGCCGCGAAGGTCAGGTAACGCTGCGCGCGGCTCATTGAATGTTGTTGCGGTTCCACTCGATCCAGCCGAAGCCGGTGCGGCCGTCGGACGTGGTGATCGACGCCCACGCCCGCGCGAACCATGCCACCCTGCCGTCGGGCGCCTCCAGCCGTAGCGGAGCGTGCCCGCGGATGTCGGCGGCGGCCTCGAGGTCATCGTAGATGATCGCGGTGGTCAACGGTAATCCGTTGTCTGCGAAAGATGCTCGTGCGCTGACCGATTGCAGTTCGGTCAGCGGTGTGCCCGCGGTTTGGACGTAGCCGACGCCGATCGCCGGTGCGCCGGGCAGTCGGATGTCCACCCCGTGCAGATGCGTGCCTTCGTCGAGGTGCAGTGCGCTCCAGACCCAGTCCATGGCCCACCAGTCGCGCACCCCCCAGGAGTGGTCGCGCTGGCCGGGCACCGCCGCCAAACGCATGTGCCGACCGTCGACGCTGACGCTTCCCGACACCGTGCACGAGATTTCGTACCGGGACGCCAGACGGTACTGGTAGGGCGTGCCGACCGTTGACCATTCCAGATCCATGCTGACGTCGATCTCGCGCCCGCGTTCGCCGCGCAGCAGTGCGGCGGGATCGTCGTGCGCCTCACCGCGTGCGCGCAGCACCACCCGGTACCGCTGCAGCGGTGACACGATCGAATGGGCGAAGTCGAATGCGTGGGTGTGCAACGTGTATGGGTCGTCCTGCGGCGCGGCGAAGTCGAGCACCGCAACCGTCGGCTGATCCGGACCACACAGCAACGCGGTGAACCAGCCTCCGTTGGGCGTCAGGCCGAGCCGGACGTATCCGCCGACGCCCTGCTGCGGGTCGGCGAAGTCGCAATACCAGCTTTCGTTCCACATCGGCTCGGCGCTGGGCGGATGCGCGAACTCGTCGGCGGGGTTGGGCTGAAGTGGTTGCGGCGCAGAACGTTCGGGCAGCAGCGCTAGCGCATCCGTGTCGAGCACCTGCTCGCAGTGCCGCTCGATCATCGCCATGAACATGTCGTCGCCCCGCGCGGTGCGAACCACGAGCATCGGCGACACGATCGCCATCACCACGCCGAAGAAGCTCTGCCGGCGCACTCCCTCGCGGACGTCGTCGAGCGTCAGCGTCGTCGCGGGGCCCAATGCGGCGTGGTAGCAGGCGATCAGCTCGTCGGCGTGCGTCCGGCGATCGGCCACGGTGAGCGCGCACCCCATGAAGTAGGCGAGGTCGGTGGTCACCGGCCCCCAGCCGACGGTCTGCCAGTCGACGACAGTTAGCGGGCGGTCGGCCCCCTCGGTGCCGAACAGCATGTTGTCGAGTCGGTAGTCGCCGTGCACCAGACCCTGCGGACCCTCTGCCTCGGCGGCGGCGTACGCGTCGAAGCTGGCGATAAACCGGTCGCAAACCTCGCGGTGCCGGGGCGCGATCCGGTCTGCGTAGCGCTCGCTGAATCCGGCGTACAGCTGGGCCAGCAGCGGCTGGCTGACCGGCGACTCGCGGTTCAGCCACGACGCGCCGGCCAGCGTCGGGTCACCGATCGCGGGCCCGTGCAGCCGGCCGAGCTCCGTGACGGCCAGCCGGGCGCGCTCGATCGAAGTACCTTCGATCTCGTCGCCGACCTCGGCGGGTCCGGCGTCGCCGAGAAGCAGCGCGAACGCACCCGCGTCGGGGTCGAAGGACGCGTGGTAGCACGGCGCGATCGGGCCGACGAGTCGCGGGGCCACCTCGGCGTAGAACCTCACCTCGCGTTCGTAAAGGCCCATCGCGACGCCCGTTTGGCGACTCACCGGGTCGGCTGCGGCGACCTTCAGCACCACCGTCGACGGTCCTGCCGCGCCGTCGCCGTAGTGCAGCGTGACCCGGTAGCACTCGCTCATCTGGCCGGTGCCGATGCGCTGCGTCTCGAACGACGACACCGCCGCATTCAGCTGGGAGCTCAACCATTCTGCGGTCAGATCGGCGGCGTGCATTGCTCGACCCTAAGCCGGTCGGTCGCGCAGCACCTCCCGATTCACCGTTCGCGGTGACGCATGTCCCGAAAGCGCCAGTGTCAGATCGACTTCCGAGAGCAGGTTGCGTATCACCTGGGTCACGCCGTCGGTACCGCGCAGCGCCATTCCCCACAGGTAGGGCCGGCCCAGCAGCACGGCGCGGGCACCCAGCGCCAGCGCCTTGATCACATCGGAGCCCGACCGGATGCCGCTGTCGAACAGCACAGTGAGCTCGTCGCCGACGGCGTCGACCACGTCGGGCAGCGCGTCCAGCGCGGCGATCGCACCGTCCACCTGCCTGCCGCCGTGGTTGGACACCAGCACGCCGGCCACGCCGTGGTCTCGGGCCAGCCGCGCGTCGTCCGGATGCAGGATGCCCTTCAGCACGATCGGCATGTCGGTGAGTTCCCGCAACGCCGCCAGATCGTCCCAACTCATCGCCGGGTTGCTGAAGACACTGACGAAATGCAGCACGGCGGCAGTTGGATCGTCCTCCGGAGACTTGGCGAGCCCGGCCCGAAAAACGGGGTCCGACAGGTAGTTCGCGATACCGACCGACTGCAGGAACGGCAGGTACGCGGTTTGCAGGTCCCGCGGCCGCCACGCCAGCAGGCCGGTGTCCAGCGTCACCACGAGGGCGCCATAGCCGGCCGCCTCGGCGCGCGACACGAAGCTCGCGGTGAGTTCGGGGTCCTTGGGCCAGTACAGCTGATACCAGCGCGGCACGTCGCCGCCGGCCGCCGCGATGTCCTCCATCGCATACGACGCCGCCGTGGACGCCACGAACCCGATACCGGCTGCGGCGGCACCCCGGGCGGCGGCGAGTTCTCCGTCGGGATGCACGATCGACTGCACACCCACCGGCGCCAGCAGCACCGGCGCCGCATGCTGGACTCCGAAGATCTCGGTGCGCAAGTCGCGTGCCGACACGTCGCGCAGCATCCGCGGCACGATCCGGCGCCGCGTGAACGCCGCCCTGTTCTCGCGTTCGGTGTCCTCGGTGCCGGCGCTGCCGAAGACGTAGCCGTTGGCACCGGCGTCGAGTGCGGCCGACGCCTGGACCTCGAGTTCGGTCCAGCTCATCGGGAAGTCCGGCGTCTGGCCGGCCATCCCCTTCAGGTAGACCTCGTACTGGTAGTTGCCGAAGGGGGCTCGGGGTGCGGCCATGCGATCAGACCTTACGTTCTCGCCCAGCGATTTCGGCGCGCAAACAGGCGCTGACCCTCTTTGCCAGCCTGGTTGTGAGTCGGTTCGAGCCAGTGTGAAGGGGTTGGGTTATGTCGATAAGTGCGGGGTTCACTCCTGGGGAAATTCGTGCGCTTGTCATCGAGTATCAGCTGTTGCCTCATGGGCAGAAGGGTTCGTGGCTTGCTGCTCAGGGGGTGTCGAATCGTCAGTTCAGACGGTGGCAGGCCACGGTGTTCGGCGGAGACCTCGACCGCGGCCTGATTCCGCGAGAGGGTGGTGCTATGACAGTTCCCCCGGCCCAACGCAGGGCGTTGGCCAAGGCCGATGCGGCCAAGCAGGACCGCGACAAGGCCGAACTCGCTCAGCTACGAGAGCGGGTTCGCGAGCTTGAGGCGACCAACGAGGCCCTGGGAAAAGCTATCGGGCTCTTGCACGCGATGAACGTGCAAGAGCCCGACGCAGCCCCGCCGATGAGCGATCCCGACGATTCCTCGACCTCGAGAACGAGCTCGTCACCGAACTGACCGCGGCGATCGGTTCCCAACGTCAGGCTCTGGCGATAATCGATCTGTCGCGCTCAACGTGGCATTACCGGTCCAACCCGCGGCCAGCAGTGACCGATCCGCTGCCGCAGAAGGATCGGGCTTACCGGTCGCGCATCGGTGAGGCCGACCGGGCGGTGATTCGGGACAGGATCATCGCCGGCTGGTTGGCGGGCACTTCGGTGGACCACTCGTTCGCCGCCAGCTGGGATGAGGGTGTGATGCTGGCCTCGCGGCGTTCCTGGTGGCGGTTTGCCTCTGCGATCGAGGATCAAAGTGCGCGCCCGGTCGCCCCGACCCGCTCGACGAGCAAGACGCCGCGTCAGGCGCCAGTGCTCAAAGCGACAGGACCACAACAGATCTGGAGTTGGGATATCACCGACCTGCGCAGCCCGTGGCGCGGTGTGGCGTTCAAGGCGTACTCAGTCATCGATATCTACTCCCGCAAGATCGTGGGCTGGCGCGTCGAGGAACGCGAGTGTGACGACCTCGCCGTGCAGATGTTCACCGACGCGTTCGCTGACCACGGGCTGCCCGCGGCCGTGCACGCCGACTCCGGGGCGGCGATGCGCTCGACCGTTCTCAAAGACCTCCTCGCCGATCTCAAGATCGGCCAGACACACAACCGGCCACGGGTCAGCAACGACAACCCGTTCTCCGAATCGGAGTTCCGCACGATGAAGTACCGGCCCAACTTCCCCGGTGTCTTCGACGATGTCGATGCCGCTCGCACCTGGGTGAGTGCATACGTGTCTTGGTACAACCAGCATCACCGCCACAGCGGCATCGCGCTATTCACTCCCGCACAGGTCCATAGCGGAGCATGGACACAGCAGTGGACACAACGAGACCAAGCCCTACAGGCCTACTACGACGCCCACCCCGAACGGTTCCGCGACCGCCCACGCACCCACAGCCCCCACCCCGTCGTCGGTATCAATCTGCCCACAGACAACGATCCCGACCGACTCCATGCAGCTTGACAACGCCCGTCATCGCAAGTTTGCGCGCCGAAGTCGGCAACATCAGCGTTGAGCTTGAGCCCTTTCCGGCTGGAGCACCAAGGTGGTCTCGTCGACCTCGGTCAACGTCACCAGGGTGGGGTCGGGGGAGAGGCGGTCGGCGAGCTTGCGACGGCCGGCGTCGATAACCGTCTTGGTTGCAGGACTGCTCGTCACTGCTCTGCAGGTGCCGACAATCTGCTCGTAGCGGCGGCGGCCGGCCTTGGTTCCCAATACATAGCCAGCGGCCAGTGCGACGGCGTAACCGATCACT
Organism: Mycobacterium sp.; assembly: GCA_049280695.1. GTDB lineage: Bacteria > Actinomycetota > Actinomycetes > Mycobacteriales > Mycobacteriaceae > Mycobacterium. Next base: position 1,069 of record JBAPQQ010000777.1, on the reverse strand, counting down.
GTCGTCCCCTCCAAGTAGTGCTGCGGTGTCCATCCTGCCTGACGGCCTGTGTCTTGGCAGGCGATGGTGGCCGTACGCTAGAGTCGTCCCGCATCGCACGTGGGCGAGCAGTCCCCTGTAGCTCAATTGGCAGAGCATTCGGCTGTTAACCGAAGGGTTGCTGGTTCGAGTCCAGCCGGGGGAGCAGGCGTACTCCCAGTTCAGAGCCAGTTTCCCGGTATAGGGAGGTCTCCATCCAGACCAGGACGGTTCAGATCGCCGGGGTCATGCGTTCGGTGTAACCGCGTTAGGGGCGGCAAACCGTGCCGCGGCGGTGCGGTATTCGTTTTTGGGGCACCGCGTGCAAACACCTCGTTATGCTGCGACCCGGGGGGACCAGCGGAGGGGCCAGCTGTATGACCCTGTTTGTCAGATACGCGAGCGGTGACGGGGACGCGGTGGGGCACGACCGCGAGCTGAGTCCATCCGGAAAACGACGGTGGCTCGCGCCGGGGCGGGTGGTCACCGGCGTGCTCGCGGTGATCGGAGCCGTGGTGTTGGCCGTGTTCCTCTGTGGATGCGGGGGTCCGTCTGCGGATCGGGCGTCGACGTCGAGTTCCAGCTCGGCTGCGCCGTCGTCTGGCGAGGCAGGTCCCGCTGGGCAAGGTCAGTACAGGGTTACCGCTACCGTGCCCGTCGAAGGCGGCGTGTTCGACCTGGCGGTGGACCCGAGCACGCGGACCGTCTACGTCACCGGTCTCCCCGACGCCGTGTCGGTGATTGATGGGGCGACGCGCACCGTCACCGCCACGGTGCCCGTCGAAGGTGGCGCGTTCGACCTGGCGGTGGACCCGGACACCAACACCGTCTACGCCACCGGCGACGAAAACACGGTGTCGGTGATCGACGGGGCGACGCGCACCGTTACCGGTACCGTGCCGGTCGGTGAGGGTCCGCTCGACCTGGCGGTGGACTCGGGCACCCGTACCGTCTACGTCACCACCGGACGCAGATGCGCCAACCGAGGGTTCTGCTACGGCGACGGCACGGTGTCGGTGATCGACGGGGCGACGCGCACTGTCACCGGCAC
>JBAPQQ010000776.1:0-8884 GCA_049280695.1 Mycobacterium sp. | reverse complement strand
AATGCGACCGTCGGCAGTACCCTTCGGCACCCGCACACCGACCTTGCCGTCCAGTGTGGGAACGGAAAGCGTTGTACCCAAAGCTAATTCGGTGAAACCGACCGGCACGGTGACGGTCAGGTCGTCGCCGTCGCGGCCGAAGACCTTGTCCGGTCGAACGTGCACGGTGACGTACAGGTCGCCCGACGGCGCACCGCGCAGCCCTGCCTCGCCCTGCCCGGGCAGCCGGATCCGTTGCCCGTCCTGCACGCCCGGCGGAATCCGGACGTTGATCGTGCGGGTGCGGGTGGCCACCCCGGTGCCTTTGCAGTCCGGGCAGGGGTGCTCGATGATCGAGCCCGTACCGCGGCAGTCGGTGCACGGTTCGGAGAACCCGAACGCGCCCTGGTTGCGGTTGATAACGCCCGACCCGTTGCAGGTACCGCACACCTTCGGGCTGGTGCCCGGCCGCGCGCCGCTGCCGTGGCAGTTGGTGCACGGGGCGGGGCTGGTGAGCCGCAGCGGCATCGCGACGCCCTTGGTGGCCTCGACGAAGTCGAGTTCGGTTTCGGTCTCGAGGTCGTTGCCGCGGCGCGGACGGCTCGGCCGGCTCCCGGCCCGGCCGAACAACCCGCCGAACAGGTCCCCGATGTTCGCGCCGCCGGTCTGCCCCGCAGAGTCGAACAAGTCGTTCAGGTTGAACTCGGTGCCGTCGCCACCGGTACCGAACCCGCCGAAGTTGCCCGCCGAGAACCGGCGGCGGCCGAACCCACCCTCGGCGAACAGCCGGCGGGTCTCGTCGTACTCCTTCCGCTTGGCATCGTCGGACAGCACGCTGTACGCCTCGGACACCGCCTTGAAGCGCTCGGCGGCGGTCGGGTTGTTCGGGTTCTTGTCAGGGTGCAGCTCGGAAGCCAGCCTGCGGTAGGCGCTCTTGATCTCTTTGTCGCCGGCGCCAGAGGAGACGCCGAGCTCCTTGTAGAAGTCCTTCTCGACCCATTCGCGTTGAGCCATGCGGCGTCACCTCCTTTCCGCGATCAGCCTTCTGACTGTTCTGATTCTGCGGCCTGTTCCGCCTCGCCGTCGGTTTCTTGCACCGTGTCGACCACGCCGACCAGCGCGTGACGCAAGATCTGCTCACCGAGCCGGTAGCCGCGGCGCATCACCGTTCCGACGATCGGCATCGTGCCGTCGCCCTCGTGCTGGACCGCCTCGTGCAGTGCGGGGTCGAAGTTGTCGCCCTCGTCACCGAACGGCTCCAGGCCCAGACCCTCCAGCGCTCCGGTCAGCTTGTCCGCGACCGACTTCATCGGCCCCGAATCGAGGTCGCCGTGGTTGCGCGCGCGGTCCAGGTCGTCGAGCACGCCGAGCAACTGGGTGACGACGGCGGCCTTCGCCCGATCGGCGGCTGCCTGCTGGTCGCGCAGCGCACGTTTGCGGTAGTTGGCGAAGTCGGCCTGAACCCGCTGCAGGTCGGCGATCAGCTCGCCGGCCTTGTCCTCGGCTTCGCGCCCGGGCGCCGCCGGCGCCGGCCCACTGGGGACCGGCCGGGCTGCACCTTCACGCACTTCCCCGGTGGTCGGGTCGACGCGCCGCTTGTCGGTGACGGTCACTGGTTCATGACCCTCGTCGCTTGGACTCACTGGTCCTCCCGACTGTCGTCGACCACCTCGGCATCCACCACGTCGTCGCCGCCGGAGGCACTTTCGCCGTCGTCGCTGGCCGCCTGCGCGGCCTGAGTGGCCTCGTAGATGGCCTGGCCCAGCGCCTGGCTCTCCTGGCCCAGCTTCTCCATCGCGGACTTGATCGCGTTGATGTCGCTGCCGTTGAGCGCCGTCTTGGCCTCGGCCACCGCGGCGTCCACCTTGGTGAGCACGTCCTCGGGCACCGAAGAACCGCCCTCGGCTCCGCGCTGCTCTTCGATGAACTTCTCCGTCTGGTAGACCAGCGTCTCGGCCTGGTTGCGGACGTCGGCCTCCTCGCGGCGCTTGCGGTCCTCGTCGGCGTGCGCCTCGGCGTCCTTGATCATCCGGTCGATCTCTTCCTTTGACAGGCCCGAGCCTTCTTGGATCTTGATCGTGTTCTCCTTGCCGGTGCCCTTGTCCTTGGCGGTGACGTGCACGATGCCGTTGGCGTCGATGTCGAAGGTGACCTCGATCTGCGGCACGCCGCGCGGGGCCGGCGGGATGCCGGTCAGCTCGAAGCTGCCGAGCAGCTTGTTGTGCGCCGCGATCTCGCGCTCACCCTGATAGACCTGGATCTGCACGGACGGCTGGTTGTCGTCGGCCGTGGTGAAGGTCTCCGACCGCTTGGTCGGGATGGTGGTGTTGCGCTCGATCAGCTTGGTCATCACGCCGCCCTTGGTCTCGATTCCCAGGCTCAGCGGCGTAACGTCAAGCAGCAGAACGTCTTTCACCTCGCCCTTGAGCACACCGGCCTGCAGCGCGGCACCGACGGCAACCACCTCGTCGGGGTTGACGCCCTTGTTGGGCTCCTTGCCGCCGGTCATCTCTTTGACCAGATCCGACACCGCGGGCATGCGGGTGGAGCCGCCGACGAGCACGACGTGGTCGATGTCGGACACCGAGATGTTGGCGTCGGCGATCACCGACTGGAACGGCTTGCGGGTGCGGTCCAGCAGGTCCTGGGTGATCCGCTGGAACTCTGCGCGCGTCAGCTGCTCGTCGAGGAACAGCGGGTTCTTGTCGGCGTCGACGGTGATGTAGGGCAGGTTGATCGACGTGCTGGCCGAACTGGACAGCTCGATCTTGGCCTTCTCGGCCGCCTCACGCAGCCGCTGCATGGCCATCTTGTCCTTGGTCAGGTCGATGCCGCTGGTGCCCTTGAACTTTTCGACCAGCCACTCGACGATCCGGTCGTCCCAGTCGTCGCCACCGAGGTGGTTGTCACCGCTGGTGGCGCGCACCTCGACGACGCCCTCGCCCATCTCCAGCAGCGAGACGTCGAACGTGCCGCCACCGAGGTCGAACACCAGGATGGTCTGCTCCTTGTCGGCCTTGTCCAGCCCGTAGGCCAGCGCGGCCGCGGTGGGCTCGTTGATGATGCGCAGCACGTTGAGGCCGGCGATCTGGCCGGCGTCCTTGGTGGCCTGGCGCTGGGCGTCGTTGAAGTACGCGGGCACGGTGATCACCGCGTCGGTGATGTCCTCGCCCAGGTAGCTCTCGGCGTCGCGCTTCAGCTTCATCAGCACGCGGGCGCTGATCTCCGGCGCGGTGTAGTTCTTGTCGTCGATCTCCACCGACCAGTCAGTGCCCATGTGGCGCTTGACCGACCTGATGGTGCGGTCGACGTTTGTCACCGCCTGGTTCTTGGCGGGCTGGCCCACGAGTACCTCGCCGTTGCGCGCGAACGCGACGACGGACGGCGTGGTGCGGGAGCCCTCGGAGTTGGCGACGACGACGGGCTCGCCACCCTCCAGAACTGCGACGACGGAGTTGGTGGTCCCGAGGTCGATACCGACCGCACGAGCCATGGTGATTTCCTCCTGAGTTGGTTACGTCTGCTGAGCGAATCGGGCTCAAGTCTGCTCTCTGGGGCCGGGCCCCGTCAACTCGTAGTTGAGCCGATTCCGCTCAAGTTGTTGTCGAATACCACAACGGACACCGTCGTGAGATTGTTCCGATGGTGGAAATGTCCGTCCCGGCGGGGTCGCGCTCCAAAGGCGTCATACGGATTATGATCGATGTATGACAATGATCAGCTTCCGCGCCGACGACGCGGACGCGGCAGAGGCCGAGCATTGGGCACGGCGGCTACGCATTGACCGGTCAGAGCTCCTTCGTGAGGCGCTACGACGCCACTTGGCTGAGCTTGCCGCCGAACAGGAGATGGACGCTTATGCCAAGCAGCCGATCACGGCTGACGAGAAGGCTCTCGCCGAAATCGCCGATTGGGGACCCGCGGAGGACTGGGCGGACTGGGCCGATGCGGCGCGGTGAACTCTGGTTCGCCGCAACACCTGGCGGCGACCGGCCCGTGCTCGTCCTCACCCGAGATCCGGTCGCAGACCGCATCGGTGCGGTCGTCGTCGCGGCGCTGACCCGTACTCGCAGGGGGCTCGTGTCGGAGCTGGAACTGACTGTCGGCGAGGACCGAGTGCCAAGCGACTGCGTCATCAACTTCGACAACGTTCACACTCTGCCGCGCACGGCGTTCCGACACAGAATCATGCGATTGTCCTCGTCACGTCTCCACCAGGCCTGCCGCACCCTCCGGGCAAGCGCCGGCTGCTGATACTTGGCGCCGACCAACTCGCCAAGAAATTCGTCGCCCGCATTTCGTCCCGGGCTTGACCTTCGCGCTGGTCACCACCGACGCCCGTTAAATTCGAGCTGGGAGAGTTTCGGTGCGACCCGGCTTGCGGCTCGGCCGCTTCGGCGGTGCACAGACGCAGTTGCGCCTCATCGGCGCGCACCGGCTCATCGCGGCTAAGCTTTGGCCCGTCAGCTCGGGATCTGTGTCTGTTGGTAGAGCGCCAGCTTCCAGCCGTCCCCGGTGCGGTGGTACACGCTCGACATCGCTCCGACGAAGGCCGCCTCGTCACCGTCCCGATATGCGGTGCCCGTGTAGACCAGAATTGCGTTGTCGTCGTCGACGATGATCAACCGCACATCAGCGATGTCGTAAGTGCGCCAGGGCGGTGACTCCGATAGTGCCGAGACCACGGTGTCACGATCCATCACCATGCCGTTGGCAAGCACCATGACGGCATCGGGCAGCATCACGCCTCCGTAATACTGCGATCCGGTTGCGTTGCACAGCGAATCCCACCCTGCCCGTTCGAGTTTCAGCAAAATATCGAGTACCGCGTTGTCAGGCATGCAGCATCGGGTACCCATGTCACGGTGCCACCAACGCCAAACTCATCAACACCATGGGATTTCAGTGTCCGAGTTCGCACCTCTCGAGGAGACGGCCGCAAGGCGCGGATCCTGCGGTACCGCTTCTGACGATGCGAGTGAAGGAAGGTTGGCAGGCTGCGTGGGTAGCCTGCACCGCAGACAACTTCGCATCCCGCTCGGTAAGAAACCGCGCCAGGTTCGCCACGTCGAACCCATACGCTCGAACCGTCGCCAGGCTGAACCCACGCTCAGCCAGATGCCTCAGGAACGCATTCGCCGAGTCCCGCCCCTCCCAATCGCCCCCGATCTCATACCCACCAGCGACCTCGAGTACTCGCATCACCACCACCGGTCCCGCCTTCCCGTCAGGGCCCTATCCTCACCAGAGCATCCACCCGCCCGAAGTGACCGCTGCGGATATCACGCCGCAGCCAAGCACGTGTCCTGTGAGGGCCGGTTAACGGATAAGGGATTGGTTGACCAGATCTTCTTCCAGTGCGGCACAGGGAATTCGGCGAAGGCGGTGATGTCAGGGGCGGCTTCGCGAAGCATCGTCTCGAGCTTGGGGAATTGGCGGCCAAGCATGCCGGCGATCGTGTCGAGTTGCTCGCGAACGTGCTCGGGGTCGGGCTGGGCAAAGAAGGTCCGGATCGCCGCGGCCACCATCTCCGCCGACCCCTTGGGCACCTGGGGCACACCGGTCGGGCTGACTGGGACATCGTTGCCCTGTCGCGCACTCGGTACAACCACGGTCGCCAGCCTCGCCGCGGAAATGCCGCGGCATGACGCGGAGTCAACCCAGCTGGTCCAAGCAGATCGCCATGATGAGGCCCGTCGCGGCGGCGATTCCGGCCACGAAAGAGTCCTCCTTGAACGCCTTCGGAAATACCTCGGTCGCCAACGACGCCACCACTGCGCCGCCGGCGAAGCACCTGACGAGCGCCAAGATCTCGGGCGGCACCCCGGCCAAGAAGAAGTTCCCCGCCAGTGCTGCCAGCGAGAGAAGTGCAGCCGTGGTGCTCCAGAGGGCGAATACCTTGCCGTTGGATTGCCCGCCGCCGGACATTTCCTGCGCACCGCCGGCGGCCTCGGGCAAATTCGACAGAAAGATGGAGCCCGAGAGCGCCGCGACTTGCAGCGGTCCAGCGCCAATGAGTGCCACTCCCAGCGCCAGATTCTCCGGGATGCCGTCCAAGGTGATGGCCGCCAAGAGGCCACCGCCGCTGCCGGACCCCCACTTGCTCTTGACGAAATAGTCCAACACCGTAAAGACAGCCGCGCCCGTGAATATGAGAGCGGAGACGGCCACGATGGACGCCTGCTCAGTGGCAGGCTCTACCAGTTCCAAAACGACCGAGACGATGAGCGCACCGCCTGCCAGGGCAACGACGAAACCCTCCAGCCTCTCTGGCAGATATCCGTAGATGCCCCAAGCGGCACCCAGGATCAAGGCCGCGGAGACGACAAGGATGACGATCACAGTGAGCATCGGTCGCTTCCATTCGTGGCCGTTCGTCAGCGAGGTTTCCAGTGAAGCGCTCGGCGGGTAGCCGGGCGAGGCTGCGGGTAAACGCGGCTAGACGGGGTCAGCCACTCGACGCATTCGCGGCGCGGGGCCGGGAGGCGCGGGAAAATGCGAGGTCGGAGCAGTCAGGTTTCCGGCACTTTCGACGAATTCATCAGTCTCCGAGCGGACGCGGCGTCGTATGCACGCCGGCGTCGTCAAGGCCGTCCCGCGCCTCGGCGAGGGTCGTGAGCTTGTGCAGGTACTGGACGCCGGGTAGGGGTTCATCGTTGTCAAAGAGGCGACTGGCAACGGCAACGACGGCAGCGGTGCCGTGTGACTGGCTCGGCCCGATCATCCAGTGCGAGGGTCCGCCACCGAGGTCCACACGTCCGGCAAACCACGCCGTTCCGACGCGGCGGCCGGCAGCCGACGGGCAGCTTGCGTGATCACTCGCCCGGTATCAGCGGCCGACCATCTCCGACCGATTCAGGCCCGCGGCCCGAGCGGCCGAGTCGGTCGCGGCGAGGACGGCCACGTCGACCGTCACCGAAATCTTCTCCTTCGCCACCCCGGCTATCCTACGGTTCGTACTACCCAGGCCTGGCTACCAAGATCGGCGCTGATGTCCGCACCGAGGAAGGCCTTGCGTATCTTCATGACAATGGCCTTCGGAGGGCACACGCTATGACCGGTGCAATCGAACGCATCGCCGTATCGACCGGGGGCGGTGATGCGCCGGGCCTCAACGCCGTCATCCGGGCCGTGACGCTCGCCGGGCGCAACCAGGGTTGGGACGTCGTCGGCATCCGCGACGGCTTCAACGGGCTGATGTACCCCGAACACTACCCCGAGGGCGGGGTGGTGACGCTGACCCGAGATTCCGTGCGCGGGATCCTTCACGAGGGCGGCACCATCATCGGCACGACCAACCGCGGCAATCCGACGGCCTTCCCCGTTCTGCAGCCCGACGGCACCTACATCGAGGTCGACCGCACCCAGGAGCTGGTGCAGCTGCTCAGAGCTCAAGGCATCGACGCGCTGGTGACGGTCGGAGGGGACGGCTCGCTGGCAATCGCCTACCGGCTCTTCCAAGAGGGGATGCGCGTGATCGGAGTCCCCAAGACCATCGACAACGACCTCGACAAGACCCATCAGACGTTCGGCTTCGACACCGCAGCGAGCTTCGCGTCCCAGTGCATCGACCGGCTGTTTTCCACGGCCACGTCGCACGGGCGCGTCATCGTCGTCGAGGTGATGGGCCGCTACGCCGGGTGGATCGCGCTCGAAGCCGGAGTGGCGTCGGGCGCGCACGCGGTCCTGATCCCGGAGATCCCGTTCGACCTAGAGCCGGTGGCCAAGACGATCGAGCAGCGCGAGGAGCGCGGCGCGAAGTTCTCCATCGTCGTCGTCGCCGAGGGGGCGGCGCCCCGGGGCGGGCAGACGTCGGTGCTGGCCCGCAAGGTGGGCGAACCCGAGCGACTGGGCGGTATCGGCCATCGGGTCGCAGCCGGGCTCGAGGAGCTCACCGGCAAGGAGTCGCGGACCGTGGTATTGGGCCATCTGCTGCGCGGCGGTACGCCGACAGCCTTCGATCGGGTGCTCGGCTTGCGTTTCGGGGCCGCGGCCGTGCGCGCCCTCGTCCAGGGGGCCGACGGCGTCATGGTCGCGCTCAACCCGCCGACGGTCGACTACGTCCCGCTCGCAGAGGTGACGCGACGCATGAGGAAGGTCCCCCTCGACTGCGACGCGATCCTCACTGCCCGCGAGATCGGCGTGAACCTCGGCGACAGCATGCCCGACTGAGCTTCACGACGACAGCCCGAAGATCCGCCGGGCATTGCCCGACAGGTAGAGGTCACGGGCCTCGTCGGCAAGTCCGAGCTCGTCGATTCCGTCCAGCGCATGTGCCGGCAAGATCATCGGATAGTTGCTCCCGAACAGCACCTTGCGCCGGCCGGTGCGGGTTTTCAGGTACGCCACCAGTTCCGCCGGCAGCCGCTTGGTCGTGTATGCCGATGTGTCGATGACGACGTTCTCGTGCTTGCGAGCGACCGCGATCATCTCCTCGGTCCACGGATAGCCGACGTGCCCGCAGACGATCGTCAACTCCGGGAAGTCGATCGCCACCTGGTCGATGTACGGGATCGGCCGCCCGGTCTCGGACGGGCACAGCGGCCCGGTGTGGCCGACCTGCGTGCAGAACGGCACACCGAGCTCCACACACTCTGCGTACAACGGGTAGTAGCGGCGGTCTGTGGGCGGCGCGTTCCACAACCACGGCAACACCCTCAGGCCCCTGAAACCCAGTTCGTCCACGCACCGGCGCAGTTCCCGCACCGCTGTAACCGGCTTGTCGAGATCCACGCACGCCAGCCCGGCGAAGCGGTCCGGATGGGCCGACACCCATTGCGCCACTTCGTCGTTACTAATCAGCGGTTCACGGTGCGGGGCCGACCATGCCGACAGCAGGCCGAAGCCGACACCGGCCGCGTCCATCGCGGCGACCGTCGCGTCGATACCAGGGACCTCATCGGGT
>JBAPQQ010000775.1:0-2436 GCA_049280695.1 Mycobacterium sp. | reverse complement strand
GTGCCTGCGGGCTCGATGCGGTCGACGAAGCGCATCGGCCGGCCACCGCCAGTCGCGTCGTACTTGACGGCCTTTCGAGCAAGCCGGAATGGTGCAACACCTTCGGGCAGACGGATGTCGAGGATGTGGGCATCCGACCGGTGGTGCACCTCTCGACCGCGGGCCAACCCTGGCTTCCGTCCCGCTGCAGGCCTCGAGCGGTGGTATACGACACCACCCAGCGACTGCACCAGGAACTTGACGTCATCACGTAGCCGATCGGAAATGGTCGTGAACTGGATGCGGCACGTCCGACCCCGCTGCGTTACCGGGCCACCGTCGGAATCGAGCAAACCCTGCAGAACAGCCAACCGGACAGCAGGCGAATTGAGCAGGTAAGCCTGAGGAATGAACTTGGCGTCCGACTTACATCCGATAAGCCCCAGTTGACGCATAGCGCCGGTGACGGGGTTTTCAATCGTGATGACTTCACCGGGAAGGCGAATTCGATTCAACACGTAGTCGACTTCGGTTTTCCGGCGGACCGCGATTCCAGGAATGAGATCTTCGAGCGCCTCCGCCAACTCGGGATCGGTCGTCGCAAAAGAGGGAGTCGCCCGACAACTGAAACATCCATCGCCCAGAAGCAGACCCAAGGCATAGGGATCCAGAGCGATTGGGCTTGGGGCGAAATCTACCGGGGCACTGAGCAACGGCAACTCATAACGATGGGCGTGTGCCGCGCGAAGGTTGCCGATCATCTCTTTGGTCTGCAGCACCCGGGGCGGCCTACCATGCCAGCGGTCGGCGCGGGTGTATACCGACCAGAGATGGTCACCGGACGCGAGTGTCGAGGAACCATCCTGTGTGTAGACGCGGTAGATCTTCTTGAAGCCCTGCGGGTAGACACCCCCGACCACTGTCGGACGACCGTCTGAGCCGATCACCAGATCGCCGGCCTGGAGTTCGCCAATCGGACGGAAGCCCTTGGGCGTCAGAACTTTTGTGAACACGGGTTGCGCCCGGCCCCGCATGTAACCCAGAGGCGCCACCTCAATTACCCCGGCGCTCATGAGCTTCGGGATGACCTCTGGATCCATCATGTCGTGCAGCGCGTCGTAGAGCGGCCGCAGATACGGGTCGATTTTCTCGCTCAGCGTGCCCGGCAGGAACCCCAGGCGCTCACCGGCTTCCACCGCCGGCCGGGTCAGGATGATGCGATTGACCTGCTTGGTCTGTAAAGCGTTGACCGCCTTGGCCATTGCCAGATACGTCTTGCCGGTGCCTGCGGGGCCGATGGCGAACACAACCGTGTTCGCGTCGATCGCGTCGACATAGCGCTTCTGGTTGAGCGTCTTGGGCCGAATTGTCTTGCCCCGCCTGGACAGAATGTCGAGGCTGAGGACTTCGGCGGGTGACTCGTTGGCGTCGCCGGTCAGCATCGCGATGCTGTGGCGCACCACCTCGGGGGTAAGGGCCTGGCCGCCCGCCACCAGCGCGATCAGCTCGGTGACCACCCGCTCGGCCAGCGCGACGTCAGCGGGTGTGCCGGACAGGTTGACGGTGTTTCCGCGGGCGTGCAACTGCGCGGACAGCATGCGTTCCATTGCGCGGAGGTTTTCGTCGGCGGAACCGAGCAGGCCCACGATGAGATCGGGCGGAACATCGATGCTGCTTCGAACGGTCGGGACAGCGCTTGTCTCGCGGGGGGTCACGTGGTTACCAGAGCCTGCTTTCCGTGATAACCGCGCCGGTCGGGGGCGGTTTGCCAACGACGACAGTCTACCGCCGCGGCCGACATCGGCCCAGGGAATAGCCGCCCAAACGGCCAACGGCTGCGATAATGGTCATTCCTCGTCTCCGCTCGCGCAGGAGGAATTCATGACAATGTCGAAGTTGGTGTTTGATCCGTTCTCACAAGAATTCTTCGACAGCCCGTACGACATATATGCGCGGATGCGTGCCGAGAACCGGTCTATTACGACGAAGCCCGGGATTTCTATGCCCTGACCCGACACGAGGACGTCGCGGCCGCATTCAAGGATTTCGCGACATACTCGTCGGCCCACGGCGTCGACCTTGGCATGGTGCAGGCCGGTGGCCCGCCGGCCGACATGAAACTCGTGCAGTTCATGGATCCGCCCGGGCATCGCCACATGCGCAGCGTGCTGAACAAGATGTTCACCCCGCGGGCGATCCAGGCGCAGAAGGAGACGGTCACTGCGGCGATCGAGAAGTACCTCGGCGCTATCGACGGCGACCAGTTCGACGCCGTCCAGCAGTTCAGTGCCCCGTTCCCTGTCGAGGTGATCACCGCGATGCTCGGTGTACCCGCCGAGCACGTGCAGGACGTGCGGCTGTGGACCGACGCGACGATGCACCGCGAACCGGGCGAGATCGAGATGGGCAAGGACGGCATGCAAGCAGTCGCCGAGCAGATGGCACTCTATTTCAGCC
>JBAPQQ010000774.1:0-5995 GCA_049280695.1 Mycobacterium sp. | reverse complement strand
CCGAGAAGCTGCGAGTGTTCGGCGCGGTCGCCGAGCCGACGGCCAGGCCGCCCGGGGACAAGCAGCCACCGCCGCCGTCACCGTACGGCGGCACCGCGTCCGACGACGTGGTCGAGGCGATGTGGCTGCGCTTCACGCTGTCGATGGCCACCGCGATCGGTGCGGCGACGCTGGCCGTTGCCACCGCCACCTACTTCATGGGCGTCAAACACGACGGCTGGGCCTGGGCCGCACTCACGATTGCCGGCCTCATCACCGCGGCGATGCCGCTCATCCCATGGCGGCAGCTGCGAGGCTTCGGCGCCTGAATTCTTAGCGAGCGTCCTCATACCGATTGCCCGCAGCTAGGCGCCACCAATTTTGCATTGAGGGTTGCAAATTCGACAGCGCAGCAACCCTGGGCGCAATATTGAGACAAGCAACTGAGGGCAGCGGTTCATACCGCCGAATCGGCGCGCGGGTTTGTGAAGTCCGCCCTCACCAAACGAATCTAGTGGTGGCCGTTGCCGTCCGCAGGCCGACCGTGGCCGTTGCCGTCCTCGGACACCTCGGCCTGGCGCTCCCGCAGCGCGGTGATCGCACGCTGCTCCTGCGCATGTGCGGCCTCGGTCAGCGACTGCTGCTCGGCAGCCGGGTCGGCCGTCAGCAGGCTGCCGGGGCCGGGCGCACCGCTGGAGCCCAGCTTGTTCATCCGTTTGGGGACGGGAGCGCCCTGGTACTCCAGCGGAATCGGATGCCCGTGGTCGTCGACCGGCCCCAACGGCTGGTGCAACTCGATGTAGGCGCCGTGCGGCAGGCGTTTGATGATGCCCGTCTCGACGCCGTGCTCGAGCACCTCACGGTCGCTGCGCTGCAGCGCGACCGCCCAGCGGTACGCGACGAAGTAGACGATCGGCGGTAGCACCACCATGCCGATGCGGCCGATCCAGGTGGTGGCGTTCAACGAGATGTGAAACTTCAGCGCGATAATGTCGTTCATCGCGCTGAGGGTCAGCACCATGTAGAACGCGATCGCCATCGCCCCGATGCCTGTGCGCACCGGCACGTCGCGCGGGCGCTGCAACAGGTTGTGGTGCGCCCGATCGCGAGTCACCCGCGCCTCGATGAACGGATAGACGGGCAGCAGCATGAACACCAGGCCCATCAGCAACGCCACCCACACCGGCGCCGGAATGGTATGGCCGAAGGGGTAGATCTCCCATCCGGGGAAGATGCGCGCCAGGCCCTCGGTCCACATCATGTAGAAGTCGGGCTGGCTGCCCGCGGATACCTCGGCCGGCTTGTAGGGGCCCAACTGCCAGATCGGGTTGATCTGCAGCAGGCCGCCCATCAGGCCGAGGATGCCGACGACCATCGCGAAGAACGCACCGGACTTGACCGCGAACACCGGCAGGATGCGCACCCCTACCACGTTGTGTTCGGTGCGGCCCGGCCCGGGAAACTGGGTGTGCTTCTGGTACCAGACCAGCGCCAGGTGAACACCGATGAGCGCCAACATGATCGCCGGGAAGAGCAGCACGTGCGTCACGTACAGCCGCGGGATCAGGATGGTGCCCGGGAAGTCGCCGTCGAACAGCGCCCAGTGCAGCCACGTGCCGATCACCGGCATTCCCAACGTGATCGACGACAGCGCGGCCCGCAGCCCGATGCCCGACAGCAGGTCGTCGGGCAGCGAGTAGCCGAAGTAGCCCTCGAACATCGACAGGATCAGCAGCAGGGCGCCGATCACCCAGTTCGCCTCGCGCGGCTTGCGGAACGCGCCGGTGAAGAATATGCGCGCCATGTGCACCATGATGGCCGCGGAGAACATCAGTGCGGCCCAATGGTGGATCTGGCGTACGAACAGACCGCCGCGCACCTCGAAGCTGATGTTCAGCGCGGTCTCGTAGGCCCGCGACATCTGGACGCCGTTGAGCGGTTGGTAGACACCGTGATACACGACTTCGGACATCGACGGGTCGAAGAACAGCGTCAAGTAGACGCCGGTGAGCAGCAGCACGATGAAGCTGTACATCGCGATTTCGCCGAGCAGGAACGACCAGTGGCTGGGGAACACCTTGTTGATCTGGCGCTTCATCCCCGATGCGAGGTGGTAGCGCTGATCCATCGCCTCGCCTTGTTCGGCCGCGATCTCGCCGAGGCTGGGGGGTTTCAGTTTCGGACTCATGTCGTCTTCCGTTCCCAGAATGCCGGCCCGATGGGCTCGACGAAGTTGCCGTTGGCAACCAAATACCCGTCCTCGTCGATGGTAATTGGCAACTGCGCCAAGGCTCTTACCGCAGGACCGAAGATCGGCTTGGCGAAGTGCAGCAGGTCGAACTGTGACTGGTGGCACGGGCACAGGATGCGGTAAGTCTGCTGCTCGTAGAGCGAGGCCGGGCAGCCCAGGTGCGAGCAGATCTTGGTGAAGGCGAACAGGTCGCCGTAGTTGAAGCTCTCCTGCCCTTGACGTTTCACCACTTTGTTGACGTCGTTGGGCTTGATGCGGATCAGCATGACCGGGTTGCGGACACCCATCATGATCTCGGAGATCTTCTCGTGGGACTCCACGGTGGTGCCGTCGCCGTCGGATTCGCGCCACGGGAACACCGTCATCATGCCGCCCGCGTCGATGTCCTCCGGCCTGGTCTTGACGAGAACCGACCCTTCACCGGACCTGCCGGTGGAGCTGGCCAGCCAGATGGTTTCGCCTTCGAATTTCGGCGTCCACCCCGACGTCCAGAGAAGGGCGGTGGGGCCCTCGGACGTCTGCACGACGGGCTTCCACGGGTTCTTGATCAGACCGCCGAGGAATGCCACCACTGTGCTGAGCCCGAACGCGCCCAGCCCGAGGCCCAGCGACGCCCCGATCAGCTTGCGGCGCTTGATCGTTGAGGCGTCCAGGGTTTCGTCCAGTTCGGCGACGATGGTCTTGCGATCGGTCTCCGACGACGGCCCGTCGTGGCGCTCTTGGACCGCGATCTCTTCGGGGATGAACTTCTTCTGATAGAGCACTGCGCCGATGCCGATCGCCAGGATCGACATGCCGAACGTCAGGCCGTACAGCGGCGTGGTGAGCACGTAGAGCACGCTGTCCGGGTCGTACTCCCACGGCCAGAACAGGAAGATCACCAGCAGCGCGAGCCCGGAGAGGCCGCCGAGCAGCAGCCAGAACGCCACTCGCTTCTCGGCCCGCTTCTCGGCGCGGGTGCCCTCCACCGGCCAGCGCGGCTCCTTGTACAGCACCTCGACGCCGTCGGTCGCCATGCCGAGCTTCACCAGGTCGTCACGCGACATCGTGTTGACGTCGTCCGCATCGGGGTTCTTGGGTGTCTCAGCGGTCATGCGCGCGATCCGATCCACAGTGCGACGGCGATCACGCCGACGATCCCGAATACCCACATGGCCCAGGCCTCCGGCGTCGGCCCCAATTGGCCCAGCCCGTATCCGCCGTAGTTGGTCTTCGTCGGCTCGGAGGCCATCCTGACGTAGGCGATGATGTCCTTTTTCTCGTCCGGGGTGAGCTGGCGATCGGAGAATTTCGGCATGTTCTGCGGACCCGACAGCATCGCGGTGTAGATCTGGGCCTCGTTGGCGCCGCCCAGTGGGGGCGCGTACTTGCCCGACGACAGCGCGCCGCCCTGGCCGGTGAAGTTGTGGCAGGACGCGCAGTTCAGCCGGAACAGGTCGCCACCCCGGGCGACGTCGTTGCCGAGCAGCGACTCCGAGGCGATCTGGCCGTTCTGGTCGCGGGGGACCGTAGGGCCGCCGCCGGTGGCCTGCACGTAGGCCATCAGCGCGTCGATCTGGTTCTGGTCGAAGTTCGGCGGCTTCTGCGGGGCCTGGGCGCTCTGGCTCATCGCCGGCATGCGCCCGGTGGAGACCTGGAAGTACACCGCCGCCTCGCCGACACCGATCAGGCTCGGCCCGCGCTCGGCGACCCCCTGCAGGTTCGTGCCGTGGCAGGACACACACGACGTCTGGTAGAGCTCCTTGCCGTTGCGCACCAACGCCTCTGCGGACTCGTCGGCGACGGCCACCTGGGGCTTCGGCGTCAGCGTCGTGGCCAGGCCGCCGGCCAGCAGCAGGGCCACGAGCAGCAACAGGGCTCCGGAGGCGCGGCGGCGCAGCCGACGTCTCTTCACAAGATCGCTCCTTATCGGACACATCGGCGAGCCGATCATCGGACGAAGTAGATGGTGGCGAACAGCGCAATCCAGACGATGTCGACGAAGTGCCAGTAGTACGAGACGACGATCGCCGCGGTGGCCTGGGCCGGTGTGAACTTGCTCATCGTGGTGCGCGCCAGGAGCAGGACGAATGCGATCAACCCGCCGATGACGTGCAGCCCGTGAAAACCGGTGGCCAGGTAGAAGACCGACCCGTAGGCGCTGCTCGACAACGTGGTGCCGTGCTGGACCAGGTGCAGGTACTCGTAGCCCTGGCCGGCGACGAAGAATGCGCCCATCAGGAACGTGATCACATACCAGCGCCGCAGCCCGAACACGTCGCCGCGCTCGGCGGCGAACACGCCCATCTGGCAGGTGAACGACGATGCGATCAGCACCAGCGTCACCGGGACCGCTTGGTAGAGATTCAGTTCGGTCGGCGGCGGCGGCCAGTTCCCCGCTGACTGCGCCCGCGCGGTGAAGTACATCGCGAACAGGCCGGCGAAGAACATCAGTTCGCTGGAGAGCCACACGATGGTGCCGACACTGACCATGTTGGGGCGGTTCAGGGAATGTACTCGCGACGTGATCGCGGTTCCCGAGGTCCCTACAGCGCTCGTCACAACAGAAGTATGACGCTTTGTAGTTGTCGGATTCCAGCGGGGGAGGGTTTTGGTCACAAACTCGACAGCGTGCGACCATCAGGCGCGTGGCCGAGCCGTCCCCCTTCTCGTGGCCCCAGGTGCTGCTTCAGCTGACGACCGGACAGGCGCTGGCGCCCGGCGAGGGAGCGTGGGCCATGGAGCAGGTGCTGAGCGGTGCGGCGACCCCCGCCCAGATCGCCGCATTCGGGGTGGCGATGAAGATGAAGCAGCCGACCGCCGGTGAGATCCGCGAGCTCGCCGACACGATGCTGGCGCACGCCCGTCGGATCCCCGGCGCGCACCTCGGCGCCGACGCCGTCGACGTCGTCGGCACCGGCGGCGACCGGTCCAATTCGGTGAACTTGTCGACGATGGCGGCAATTGTGGTGGCCGCCAATGGGATCCACGTGATAAAGCACGGTAACCGGGCGGCGTCGTCCCGCAGCGGGGGCGCGGACGTGCTGGAGGCGCTCGGTGTCCGCATCGATCTGGGCCCCGACGACGTCGCCCGCTGCGTCACGGAAGTGGGCATCGGTTTCTGCTTCGCGCCGCTGTTTCATCCGTCGTTTCGCCACACGTCGGTGGCCCGCCGTGAGATCGGCGTCCCGACCGTTTTCAATCTCCTTGGGCCGCTTACCAATCCGGCGATGCCCAAGGCCGGCCTGGTGGGCTGCGCATTCGCCGACCGCGCAGAGGTGATGGCTGAAGTCTTCGCCGAACGCGGGTCCAGTGTGCTGGTGGTGCGCGGCGACGACGGCCTCGACGAGCTCACCACCACGACGACGAGCGCGATCTGGCGGGTCCATGACGGAGCTGTGCAGCGGCTGAGCTTCGACCCGACCGAGTTCGGAATCCCCAAGGCCGAGTTGGCGCACTTGCTCGGGGGTGACGCCGCGGAAAACGCCGAGGTGGCGCGCTCGGTGCTGGCCGGTGCCTCCGGGCCGGTGCGGGATGCCGTGCTGCTCAACGCTGCGGGTGCGATCGTTGCGCACGCCGGGCTAGCCGGCGACGTCGAATGGCGGCCCGCCTGGGAGTCGGCGTTGCAGCGTGCCGCCACCGCGATCGACTCCGGCGCGGCCGAACAACTGCTCGCGCGGTGGGCCCGGTTCACCCAGAAGATCTGAGGCGACAAGTCTCGCCGAGCGCGCCAAGGTAGCCCAGGCCGTCCACGGCCCCGCCGAGCTCACCGGCACCGCGTAACCC
>JBAPQQ010000773.1:0-2907 GCA_049280695.1 Mycobacterium sp. | reverse complement strand
TTCCTTCATCGAATTCCACGACCTGCTCGGCCACCCCACGCGTGGTGAACGCATTGATCGCCGCAAACACCGTGATGGCCAACGCGATAATTGTCCAGACCACGCCGAAGGCCCCGAAGGTCGGAATACCTACCGATAAACCGAACAGCACCAAGACGATGCCGACGATCATGCTGAGAATCGAAGCCGGCTTGCTGGGTCTAACGCGTCCTCTTGACGTCATCGTGTTCTCTCCAGGGTCGATGCACTTCCAGCCAGCTTCGGTCCGAGCGTGGCAGCGGTCAAGATCGTCCTCGTGATGGCGACCGGCGCCCTGTCTGCGACTGAATCCGCGGCACCGCGTCATCCGGCCGAGGGCGGTTTCAGGAATACGTCGTTCAGAGTCACCGAGCGGAGCTTACGGTCCCGGATGAGGTCGACGAAGTGGCCGTAGACGTGCGTGACCGGTTTGTGGTTGAGATGGCCGATCACGATGGTCTGCGGGGTGAAGAACTTGTCGGCAGCCTTGACGATGGTGTCCTCGGCGAGGATTTTCGAATCCCCGAGATCCCCCGACCACAGCGTCATCACCGAGTAGCCCAGTGCCGCGGCGATCTCGTCGACGCGAGCGTTGCGGCTGCCGTACGGCGGCCGCAGGTACGGGCGGGCATTCGTGCCGTACGTGTTCTTCAAGAACGTGTGGTTGCGCGCGATCTCGTCGATCGCCTTCTTCAGGGGCAGCGTGGCCAGGTCCTGATGCGACCACGTGTGATTGCCCAACTGGATCTGCCCGGAGTCGACGAGCGGACGTAGCAGGTCCTTGTTGTCGGTCCAGGAGCCGTAGCGTCCGTTGACGAAATACGTCAGGCGCAGCCCGGTGTCCTTGGCCAGCTGCGTGTACATCCGCACCACGTCGGTGTCGACTCCGTCGTCAAGGGTGAGCGCCAGCAGGTCGCCGTTTCCGGGCAGTGTCCACAGAGCTCCGTTGCCCGGCAAGCTGATTCGCGACGACGGGGGCGGCAACAGCCCGGGAAGCCGGACCGGTTGCGACGACTGCGCGGCGTCTTTGGGCGCCGCGAGCACCTGCGGTGCGACATCCACCGAACAGCGGGCGATGCCGACGCCGGACACGATGGCGGCGGCAAGCCCAGCCATGAATTTGCGGCGATTCAGCTCAGACACCGCCGCGCACCGTACCATCAGTAACAGCAGTAACTCTGTTCACACGCCGTATGAGACGGTGAATGCGTGCGTGACGACGTCGACCTGACCGACCTGGACCGGTTCGCCGCCGGGTTCCCCTACCGCGTCTTCGACGACCTCCGCCGAAACTCCCCGGTCTGGTTACACCCGCCCACCCCGCACACGCCTGGCGGGGAAGGGTTCTGGGTGCTCAGCCGGTACGCCGACATCGTCGCCGTCGCCGCCGACGCGGCCGCGTTCTCCTCGGAAACCGGCGGTGACCGGGCCGGCGGCGGTACGACGCTGGAGGACATGGGCCGTGACTGGGCCATCGGCGTGCTGCTGAACATGATGGACGACCCGCGGCACGCGAAGTTCCGGAAGCTGCTGACACCGAGGGTGGCGCCTCGAAGGCTGGCGGCCATCGAGGAAGATCTGTGCCGACGAGCGGTGCGGATCGTCGACGCCGCGCTGGCCAAGGCCGACTGCGACTTCCTGGTCGACGTGGCCGCGGAGCTACCGCTGCAGGCTGTCGCGCAGCTGGTCGGGGTACCTCAGCAGGACCGTCACCAGCTGCTGAACTGGGCGAACGTCACCCTCGACTACGACGACCGCGAAGTCGGCGAGGCCACAGCTCGCACCCAGCAGGCGTCGGCGGAGATGTTCGCGTACGGCACCGGGCTGCTCGAGCGCAAGAGACAGGACCCGGCCGACGACCTCTTGTCGGTGGTATCCCACGGCCGCATCGACGGTGAGCCGCTGTCGGACATGGAACAGAACATGTTCTTCTCGCTGATCGTCGCGGCGGGCAGCGAAACGACCCGCAACTCGATCGCGATCGGGATGAAGGCGCTTTCCGAATGCCCCGACGCGCTGGAGCAGCTGCGCGACGACAGGTCGCTGCTGCCCAGAGCCGTCGAGGAGATCTTGCGGTGGGCGTCGTCGACGCCGTACAACCGCCGCACCGCCACCCGTGACGTCGAGATCCGCGGTCAGCAGATACGTGCGGGTGACAAGGTGACGCTGTGGTGGGCGTCGGCCAACCGCGACGAGTCCGTATTCGATGATCCCTACTCGTTCGATATTGCGCGAAACCCGAACCCGCACTTGGCCTTCGGCCGGGGCACCCACTTTTGCCTCGGCGCTGCGCTGGCACGGATGGAGATCCGCGTGGTGTTCGACGCGCTGCTCGACCGGGTCGGGGAGGTGACGCTGACCGGCCCAGTGGAATACGTCCGCAGCAACAAGCACGCCGGCGTCCGGCACATGCCCGT
Source organism: Mycobacterium sp. (assembly GCA_049280695.1). Taxonomy (GTDB): domain Bacteria; phylum Actinomycetota; class Actinomycetes; order Mycobacteriales; family Mycobacteriaceae; genus Mycobacterium. The sequence goes on along the minus strand of JBAPQQ010000773.1, from coordinate 472 downwards.
GCACCTGCGCCCGCTTCAGGGCAGATAGTCCGTCTGATTCACCAGCCGCACCGACGCCTTGCCGTCGGGGTAGAACTCCGCAATCGACAGTGACGCCAGGTCCAGATGAATCCGGTAAAGGATGCTCGAACTGGCGTCCAGAGCCAGCTGCAGCATGGTCTTGATCGGCGTCACGTGCGAGACGACGAGCACGTTGCCACCGCTGTACTCGGCGATGATCCGGTCGCGGGCGCGACGCACCCGGTGAGCCACGCTGGCGAAGCTCTCCCCGTTCGGCGGCGCAATGCTGGTATCGCCCAGCCAGTTCCGGTGGTGGTCCGGATCACGTTCGGCGGCTTCGACGAACGTCAGCCCCTCCCAAGCGCCGAAGTCCGTTTCGATCAGGTCCTCGTCGACGACGACGTCGACGCCCAGTGCCTTGCCGGCGGTGGCCGCGGTGTCGTAGGCCCGCTGCAGCGGCGACGTGACGACG
>JBAPQQ010000772.1:0-1814 GCA_049280695.1 Mycobacterium sp. | reverse complement strand
GTCACGTGGCCAGCCTGCCAGACCCGCGGACGCGAGGAGCAGGACAGGTCCCGCGGCCGCGGGCCGGACCTGGAGGGGGCCGCACTCAGGCGCGATCGAGTTCTTCGTCGAACGCGCGCATCGCGGCGATCAGCGCGGCGAACACCCGGTGCGCAGCCGCCAGGTCCTCGTCAGGGATGTCGGCCATCGCCGCGTGCGTGTGCTCGGCCAGCGGGGCGAAAAAGCTTCGGGCGACGGTCATCCCGTGCTCGGCATACCGCAGCAGGACTTTGCGCCGGTCGGTGGGATCGGACTCGCGGCGGATGTGGTCGGACGCGATCATCCGCTCGACGAGGTAGGTGATCGCCGCACCCGAGACGCCCATGCGATCGCGCAACTCGCCCGAGGTCAGCGGACTGCCCGCACTGTCGGCCACCATCACGTGCAGCAGCGCACGAAAGTCGTTGGAGCTCACGTCATGTCGTGCCGCAAATATGCGGCCGATCTGGTCCGACTCCGCGGACAGCGCGCGGACGTCGGCGGAGATCTGGTCTTCGAGTTCCGCGCGAGAGACAGGGCCCGTCGCCATCAGCAGCAGCATATCCTTCAGTTGTTTAATTGTTAAGAATCTGAAATTATTCGTCCGTGTTCTGGGATCGCCTCGCGGCCGCGGTCACCGCACGCCGCTCCCGGTTGATCGCGCTCGCAGTCGCGCTGATCGGCGGGGCGATGATCGGACTCGCCGGGTCCAACGACGCCGGTTCGCAGTCTCCGGAATTCCTGCCCGCCAGCGCCGAATCCGCGCGCGCCGACGCCGCGGCCGAGCAGTTCCCGGGCAGCGACCAAGTGGCGGCGATCCTCGTCGTCACCCGCACCGACGGCGGCGTGCTCACTCCCGACGACCTGTCCGCGGTCGGCTCGATTGCCCCGCCGCCGCCGATCCCGTCCGAAGACGGGAAAGCCGCGATCGCGACGGTGCCGCTGGACGCCGAGCTCTCGGGCTTCGCTCTCAACGACGCGGTCAAGAACCTGCGCAGCACCGCAGCCGACAAACTCCCGGATACCCTGACCGCCCACGTCACCGGAGGCCCTGCGTTCGGCGCCGACATCGCGAACTCGTTCACCGGCGCCAACGTCACCCTGCTGATCGTTACGTCGCTGGTGGTCGCAGTCCTGCTGATCGTCACCTACCGCTCGCCCGTGCTGTGGCTGGTGCCGCTCGCGGTGGTGGGCTTCGCCGACCGGGTGGCCACCGCAGTCGGCACCGTGGTGGCGGGCGTGACGGGACTGACGTTCGACGGTTCGACCTCCGGCATCACCAGCGTGCTGGTATTCGGTGCCGGCACCAACTACGCCCTGCTGATGATCTCGCGCTACCGAGAAGAGTTGCGGCACGGAGACAATGACCGCGACGACGACCACCGCCAGGCACTGCGGGCCGCGGTACGCGCCGCGGGCCCGGCGATCGCCGCGAGCAACGCCACCGTGGTGCTCGCGCTGCTGACCCTGCTTCTCGCGATTATTCCCAGCACGCGGAGCCTGGGCGCCCTGGCGGCCTCCGGGCTGGTGGTCGCGGCGGTGTTCGTGCTGCTGGTGCTGCCGCCGCTGCTGGCCCTGTTCGGCAAGAACCTGTTCTGGCCGTTCGTCCCGCGCCCGGGCACCCCGAACACCGTCGAGACGGGCCCGTGGCACCGTGTCGCCAAGGCGGTGGCCCGCCGGCCGGCGATCGTCGGCGGTGTCGCGGTCGTCGGGCTGGCCGTGCTGGCGACCGGCCTGCTGGGCACCGGGATCGGGCTGTCGCAGACCGAGCAGTTCCGGGTCGAGGCCGACTCGGT
>JBAPQQ010000771.1:0-3823 GCA_049280695.1 Mycobacterium sp. | reverse complement strand
TCGCTCTACGACGCGCTGTACGGCACCGACGTCATCCCGGAGGACGACGGCGCGGAACCAGGCCACGGCTACAACCCGGTGCGCGGCGACCTGGTGATCGCCTACGCACGCCGATTCCTCAACGAGGCCGTGCCTCTGGCCAACGGCTCCTACGAGGAGGTCACGGGGTTTCGCGTCGACGATTCCGATTCGGCCGGCCGGCTGATCGTCACGCTCGACGACGACCGCGAGACCACGCTCGCCCAGCCGCAGCAGTTCGTCGGCTACGCCGGCGACCCCGCCTCACCGGACTCGGTGCTGTTGGTCAACCACGGCCTGCACATCGACATCCTGATCGACCCGCACTCGCCGATCGGCAAGACCGACAAGGCCGGCGTCAAGGACGTCTACCTCGAGTCCGCGATCACCACGATCATGGACTTCGAGGACGCGGTTGCTGCCGTCGACGCCGACGACAAGGTGCGTGGCTACCGGAACTGGTTGGGACTCAACAAAGGTGACCTGGCCGCGGAAGTGACCAAGGACGGCAACACGTTCACCCGCGTGCTGCACGAGGACCGCCGCTACACCGCACCCGACGGCAGCGAGTTCACCCTGCCCGGCCGCAGCCTGCTGTTCGTCCGCAACGTGGGTCACCTGATGACCAACGACGCGATCACGGTGAGCCAGGGCGACGGCAGCGAAACAGAGGTGTTCGAAGGCATTCAGGACGCGCTGTTCACCAGCCTGATCGCGATCCACGGAATGAAGGCCGGCGAGGCCAATGGCCCGATGGTCAACAGCCGCGCCGGTTCGATCTACATCGTCAAGCCCAAGATGCACGGACCCGACGAGGTCGCGTTCACCGCCGAGCTGTTCAGCCGCGTCGAGGACGTGCTGGGGCTGCCGCAGTCGACGATCAAGGTCGGCATCATGGACGAGGAGCGGCGCACCAGCGTCAACCTCAAGGCCTGCATCCGTGCCGCCGCGGACCGGGTGGCGTTCATCAACACCGGCTTCCTGGACCGCACCGGCGACGAGATCCACACCTCGATGGAGGCCGGGCCGATGGTTCGCAAGGGCACGATGAAGAGCCAGCCGTGGATCCTGGCCTACGAAGACAACAACGTCGACATCGGTCTGGAGTGCGGGCTGCCCGGCCACGCCCAGATCGGCAAGGGCATGTGGACCATGACCGAGCTGATGGCCGACATGGTCGAGCAGAAGATCGGCCAGCCCAGGGCGGGCGCCACCACCGCCTGGGTGCCGTCGCCCACCGCCGCGACGCTGCACGCGATGCACTATCACCAGGTCGACGTCGGTGAGGTGCAAGAACAACTCGCAGCGGGCGGCCGCCGCGCCACGCTGGAACAGCTCCTCACCATTCCGCTGGCCAAGGAGCTGGCCTGGGAGCCCGACGACATCCGCGAAGAGGTCGACAACAACTGCCAGTCGATCCTGGGCTACGTGGTGCGCTGGATCGACCAGGGCGTCGGCTCGTCCAAGGTGCCCGACATCCACGACGTCGCGCTGATGGAAGACCGTGCCACGCTTCGCATTTCGAGCCAGCTGCTGGCCAACTGGCTCAAGCACGGGGTGATCACCGCCGACGACGTGCGCGCCAGCCTCGAGAGGATGGCCGCGATCGTCGACCAGCAGAACGAGGGCGACGAGGCTTACCGGCCGATGGCGCCCGACTTCGACGACAGCATCGCATTCCTGGCCGCCCAGGAGCTGATCCTGGCCGGCGCCGAACAGCCCAACGGCTATACCGAACCGATCCTGCATCGGCGCCGCCGGGAGGCGAAGGAGCGTGGGTAAGCACAGCATTCCGGGCCCGGACGACACACCGAGAGAACCCTTCCAGGCCACTGCTGGGCCCGAGCCGGAAACCGCGCGGTATGAGGCCGAGGAGCCTTTCGAGGCTCCGCAGGGCCCACCCCGGCCGGAGGACGAATACCCCAGCGGCCGCTTCGCCGACGGCACGTGGCAGGGCGGCCATCGCAGCACCGACAGCAAGCGCCGCGGCGTAAGTATCGGCGTGATCGTGGCCTTGGTCGCGGTCGTGGCGATCGTCGGCGGGGTCATCCTGTGGCGGTTCTTGCACAACGTGCTGTCACACCGTTCCGACACCGCCGCGGCCGCGTGCAGCGGCAGCGACGTGCCGGTCGCGGTGATCGCCGACCCGTCGATCGCCGGCAAGATCACCGAGTTCGCCGACCGCTACAACAAGTCCGCCGACCCCGTCGGCGACCACTGCGTGAAGCTGGGCGTCGAGGCGGCCGACTCCGACCAGGTGATCGACGGTTTCGCCGGTAACTGGCCCTCAGATCTGGGTCAGCGTCCCGCGCTCTGGATTCCCGCCAGCTCGGTCTCGACCGCGAGATTGCAGGCCGCCGGTCCCAAGACCATCACCGACAGCCGCTCGCTGGTCACGTCGCCCGTGCTGCTGGCCGTCAAACCGCAGCTGAAAAGTGCTTTGGCAGAACAGAATTGGGGCACCCTGCCCGGCTTGCAGACCGACCCGGGGTCGCTGGAGGCGATGAACCTGCCCGGCTGGGGATCCCTGCGGCTGGCGGTGCCCACCGACGGTGACGGCGACGCGAGTTACCTGGCCGCCGAGGCTGTGGCAGCAGCGTCCGCGCCGCCCGATTCACCGCCCACCGCCGGTCTCGGCGCGGTCAACTCGTTGATCGGCGGGCAGCCCAAGTTGGCGAACCCGAGCCTGTCGACGGCGATGGACGCACTGACGGCCGGCGGGGACCCCGCGGCCGCACCGGTGCATGCCGTGGTGATCACCGAGCAGCAGCTCTACCAACGGTCCACCGAGATCTCCGGCGCGAAAGACGTCGTCGCCTCGTGGCTGCCGCCCGGCCCGGCGGCGGTGGCCGACTACCCGATGGCGTCGCTGTCGGGTGACTGGCTGAGCGAGGAGCAGGTGACGGCCGCCAGCGAGTTCAAGAAGTTCCTGCAGAAGCCCGAGCAACAGGCCGACCTCACGAAAGCCGGCTTCCGCGCGGAGAACCAGCCGCCGCCCGACAGCGACGTCACCGGCTTCCCGCCGCTGTCGGCCACGCTGTCGATCCCTGACGACGACCGTGTCACGCTGGCGAATGCGGTGACGGCGCCGGCCTCCGGAGGCGCAGTGACCATCCTGCTCGACCAGTCCATGCCCGAGCAGGAGGGCGGCGAGTCGCGGCTGGCGAATGTCGTTGCGGCGCTGCGGAACCGACTGCAGGGGCTGCCGCCGAACGCGGTCGTCGGGCTGTGGACGTTCGACGGAGTAGAGGGCCGCACCGAAGTGGCCGCCGGTCCGCTGTCCGACCAGGTCAACGGTCAACCACGGTCCGCCGCGCTGGCAGCGGCCCTGGACAAGCAGTACTCGTCCAACGGTGGCGCGGTGTCGTTCACGACCCTGCGGCTGCTCTACGACGGCGCGGTGGCGAACTTCCGCCCCGGCGTGAAGAACTCCGTGCTGGTGATCACGGCGGGCCCGCACACCGACCAGACCCTCGACAGCGCGGGGCTGCAAGACTACGTCCGCAGCGCGTTCGATCCCGCGCGGCCGGTGGCGATCAACGTCATCGACTTCGGTGCCGACCCTGACCGCAGCGCGTGGGAGTCAGTGGCGCAGGCAACCGGCGGAAGCTACCGGAACCTGAGCACGTCGGACTCCCCCGACCTCACCGCGGCGGTGTCGGGCAACCTCGGCTGACTTCAGTCCCGGTCGGGTGCGGTGCGCAGCGGTGTGGGTGTGTCTGTCTCGAGTTTCTTCTCGCGGTGGCCGCCGACGTGGGATTCTGCGCGCATGCGTTCGATCATGTGCGGGTAGTGCAGCTCGAAA
>JBAPQQ010000770.1:0-5707 GCA_049280695.1 Mycobacterium sp. | reverse complement strand
ACCACGGGAAACCGATCTGATACCCCAACTCCAGGGTGCCCTGGAAGTTATCGGCACCCGGCCCGGTCACGTGATAGATGGCCCGGCCCGAGTGGAACCACTCCCGGGTCAGCCGGTTGCGGTCCAGCGGATACACGCCGTTCAGAAACGTGTCCCACTGCTGAATCACCAGGTTGCGGCCCTTGCCGTCCAGCACGTTCAGCTCATTGTCCAACCCGGCAGAAGAGGTACCGGCGCTCCACAACAACGCCGCCATAACAGCGATCAGTGCCACCAGCACCCGACCGATTACTTTCATGTTCTCCCTAGCCATGTCGACGGTGGTCCGTACCACCGAGTCCGTCGTTCGTGGAGGCAATACCGCTGACACCACGGCGTACGAAAAGGAGGTGAGATTCTTCTCAGGTTGCCCTTACTGATTGCTCATCGTTGACACGAGGAACATAGCGGCGGTTCACCCGCCCGGCAACGGATACGGACGTGCTAATCCGGCCTCGGAGACGTCGCGAAGAGTTTGCTGGATCTCGCTACCGGTGACCTGTCACAGCTTGTGCCGCGTTCGAGCAACGGCGTGATATAGCTACCGATGAACCACATTTGAGCCGCATGAATCGACGGTTGCGCGGTCGTCAAGGGGCGCACCCCGCGTCTTCCCGGCCCGCGACGCCCGGGTGTGCACTGCGTTTGCCAAGGAGGGCCCGCTGACGACACCGCCGCCACAGCGCCACCTCGTTGTGACGAAGATCACACTAAACTGACAACCTGCTGTTAACACATCGTTCACGGGGCGTGAACCTCCGCGTGCGGAACCGGCTCGCCCCGAGCTAGATCTCGAGACTGGAAAGCTGCCCGATGATTTGCGTGGCAAGCGGGTTCAGCGTTGCCATGCCGTCGCGCACGGCGTAGCGCGAGCCGGCGATGTTCACCACTAGCGTGCTGCCGGAGATGCCGGCCAGCCCCCGCGACAGCCCGGCGTCGATGATTCCCGCCGAAAGTGCCGATGCACGCAGCGCCTCGGAGATGCCCAGCAATTCGCGATCGAGGATGTCACGAGTGGCTTCGGGAGTGACGTCGCGCGGCGTGACTCCGGTGCCGCCGACGGACACCACCAGGTCGACGCCGCCGATGACGGCGGTGTTGAGAGCGTTGCGAATCTCCACCTCGTCCGCAGCCACCGCCACTACACCGTCGACTACGAACCCGGCCTCGGTCAGAAGCTCGGTCACCAGCGGCCCGCTGTGATCCTCCTCGTCACCGTGAGCGGTGCGGTCATCGACGACGACGACAAGGGCGCGGCCCACCAACTCCACGGGTTGTTCCATGGTTGCAACCGTATATCCGGACGCCGACGCCGGCGTCATCATCCTCACGACCGGGCTGCGCACGAGCCTCATCGGGTCTCCGCCCGGCCGAGCGTCACCTCAACGGTCCTGTCGCCACCCGACGGCTGGCTGTAGGTCAGGGTCACCTTGTCTCCCGGCGCCTTCGACCGGACCGCGGCCACCAGACCGTCCGCGCCGCTGATGATCCGGTCGTCGAGCTTGGTGACGACGACGCCGTTGGGCAGGCCCGCCGCGTCCGCGGGACCGCGAGGGGTCACTTCCATGATCTTTGCGCCGCTGATCGACGCGTCATTGCTCACCTGAACGCCGAGCGACGCATGCGTGGCGGTGCCGGTCTGGATCAGTTCGTCGGCGATGCGCTTGGCCTGGTCGACGGGGATCGCGAAGCCCAGACCGATCGACCCGCTCGCGGGGCCGTTCGATTCGTCACCGAGGGTCGCGATCGCAGAGTTCACGCCGACGAGCTCGCCGTTCATGTTCACCAGTGCGCCGCCGGAGTTGCCCGGGTTGATCGCCGCGTCGGTCTGTATGGCGTCGAGCACAGTGTTCTGGTCGCCGGCGTCTCCGCCGGCGGCAACGGGACGGTTCAGCGCGCTGATGATGCCGGTCGTGACCGTGCCCTCGAGTCCCAGCGGAGATCCGACCGCCACCACGTCCTGCCCGACTTTGAGGTTCGACGACGAGCCGATGGTGACCGGCGTGAGGCCCGAGACGCCCTGCGCACGTACGACGGCGATGTCGGTGGACGGATCGGTACCGACGACGGAGAACGGCGCGGTGCGGCCGTCGCTGAGCGTGACCATTGTCGTCGGCGCACCGCCGGGCGCACCGTTGTTCGCCGCCGCGACGACGTGATTGTTGGTGAGGATCAAGCCGTCCGAGGTCAGGATCACGCCTGACCCCTCTTCTGACTGGCGTCCCATCGAGGATTCCAGCTTTACGACACTCGGCACGACCTTGGCGGCCACCTGCTCGACGGATCCGACCGGCAGGCTTGCCGCGGGCTGCCCTGGCGCTGCCCCCGGTGCCGTCGCGATAGTGGTGGTGTTCTGCTGGTCCGGCTTCACCGCCAAAGCCGCTCCGCCGCCAACGCCCACCGACACGACGGCGATCGCCACAGCGCCGGCGATGAGACCACCGGCACGCGAGCGCTTTTGGGCAGGCGGATTGACCGGCGGCATGGCCGTCGTCGGTTGCGTGGGGCGAGTCGCAGAATACGGCTGATGCGGGATCTCCCGGGTGGCGCGCCAGTCATACGGTGAATACCGTTGCGCCTGCGTGGGATAATGCTCGTGGCCACGCCCTGGCTGCGGCGCCGAGTACCTCGGGTGGTTCGTCATGTCGCTGAGTCGCTCTTTCTTCGAGTGGTCAGTGCTGCGATCGTCGCCTCTACCGTGCAACGGTCGACTGAGAACCGACTGAGAGTTGGCTCGCATCATCCACAGACTTTTGCGCCGCTGCGCCAGGTGCGGCGGGCATCAGACTGCCCGGCAGCAGCACATGGATAGAGGTGCCGGGCGGCTGCCCCCCGGGGTTGGTTTCGTCGATCCTAAGCACCCCACCGTGTTTCATCACGACGTGCTTCACGATGGCCAGCCCTAATCCGGAGCCGGGCATCGCCCGTGCCGACGCCGAACGGTAGAAGCGCTCGAACACCAACTCGCGTTCGGCGGGCGGAATTCCCGGCCCGTTGTCGGCCACCACCAGCTCGGCGTGCGACGAATCTGCTTGCGCCAAACGGATACTGACACGGCCGCCGGGCGGACTCCACTTCGCCGCATTGTCCAGCAGATTGAGCACAGCTCGGGAGAGACCCGCAGCATCGCCGATCACCTGCCACGGTATGACCTTCGAGTCGAATTCGATATCGCTGCGGCGCCGACGAACTCGTTCGAGGCTACGGTCCACCACCTCCGAGATGTCGACGGACTCATGCACCACCTCACCGGCATCGTCTCGGGTGAGGTCCACCAGATCGCCCATCAACGTTGACAATTCCTCGATCTGACCCAGCACGTCCGCTCGCAGTCCGGCCATCTCGCTCTCCGGCAATCGTGGTGCGCCGGGCTCCATCGACGCGATCAGCAACTCGACGTTCGTCCGCAGCGACGTCAGTGGTGTGCGCAACTCGTGACCCGCATCGGTGACCAATCGCGCTTGGCGCTCACGTGATTCCGCGAGCGCGCGCAGCATCATGTTGAAATTCTGGGTTAGCCGGGCCAGCTCGTCGCTGCCGGCAACCGGTATCGGACGCAGGTCGTCGGTTCGGGCCACCCGTTCTGCGGCGTCGGTGAGCCTGCGCACCGGGCGCAGGCCAGCGCTGGCCACCATGCCGCCGGCCACGGCCGCGATCACCAGGCCGACCCCGCCTACCACCACCAATACCCAACCTAACTGGCGCAGAACCGAATTCGTCGGCTGCAGGCTCTTGGAGACCAACAACGTGCTGTCGTTCGGCAGGTGGGTGGCGAGGACACGCTGGTCGCCGACGGCGCGCAGCGATAGCAGCAGATCTCCGTCGACAACGTCTTTCTCCTGCTGCCCGAACGGAAGTCGTTGGCCCGCCTGGTTCGCGGTGTAGATCGCCCGGCCCGGAATCACCAGCATCGCGTTGACGTCCGAGTAGGCGGTGCCCTCGATCGCCTTACCCGGATCGGCGTCCAGCGCGCCACTTTCGATCAGCAATTCCGACCGCGTCTTCAACTGATTGTCGACGTTTCGGTACAGCGCCGCCGACACGACGATGTAGGCCGCCACCGCGATCAACACCACCACCATGGCCACCATCGACATGGCGAGCAACATCACCCGCCAGCGCAGCGAAAGCGAGCTGGCCGGACGTGCCGAGTGCCAAGACGGCCGGGCTACTGACATCAGGGCGGGGTTTCGCGCAGCACGTATCCGACCCCGCGCACGGTGTGGATCAGCCGCGGCTCTCCTTCGGCTTCGGTCTTACGGCGCAGGTATCCGACATACACCTCGAGCGCATTGCCGGAAGTGGGGAAGTCGAATCCCCAAACCTCCTCGAGGATGCGGCTGCGGGTGAGCACCCGCCGCGGGTTCGCGATCAGCATCTCCAGCAGCGCGAACTCGGTGCGGGTGAGGCTGATGCGGCGTTCGCCGCGGGTCACCTCGCGTGTCACCGGGTCGAGGCTCAGGTCGGAGAACGTCATCGCCACCGACTCGGCGCTGTCGTCGGGCACGGTGCGTCGCAGCAGCGCGCGCATCCGGGCGAGCAACTCCTCCAGGGCGAACGGCTTGGGCAGATAGTCGTCGGCGCCGGCGTCCAGCCCGGCCACCCGCTCGGAGACGGAGTCACGCGCGGTGAGCACCAGGATTGGAAGGTCGTCGCCCGTGCTGCGGAGCTGACGGCACACTTCGAGGCCGTCGAGCCGCGGCATCATCACATCGAGTACCACGGCGTCGGGGCGATCGTGGGCTATCGAGTCGAGGGCCTCGACGCCGTCCTGCGCAAGCGACACGGTGTAGCCGTTGAAAGAAAGGGAGCGGCGCAGGGACTCGCGCACGGCGCGATCGTCGTCAACGACAAGTATCCGCACGGCCACTAGTGTCTACGGAACGTCTGAGAGAGGCCTGAGAACGCGCCGAAACTGCCCCGAACTCGGGGCGGCGCAGCCGGTCAGCGCTTGTCGAGATCGATCAGGCCCAGGCGTGCAGCCTTGAGGTAGCGCCGGGGAACCTTGTGCTGCTGGCCCGCGACCGTGACGTTGACGAGTTCGGGGCGCTCGGCCTTCCACTGCGCGCGACGGCTTCGGGTGTTCGCACGCGACATCCTGCGCTTCGGCACAGCCATGATCGAGCTCTCCATCTAGTTGGGGTTGACGTCGAGGATAACCGGTGGACGGGGCGCCCCCAAAATGCGCCGAGATAGCAGCCACGGTCGCCGACGGCACCGATCCGCGACCCTAGGTGCAATCTCGGCGTGAAAGTCGACTAACCTACCGGTTGGTCGAGAAGGCCCGCGGGAGGAGGATGTGGTGGCCGTCACACCCGAGGTCGTCCGCATCGGAAACTGCTCGGGGTTTTACGGCGACCGCCTCTCCGCAATGCGCGAGATGCTGACCGGCGGCGACTTGGACTACCTGACCGGCGACTATCTGGCCGAGCTCACGATGCTGATCCTCGCCCGGGACCGGGCGAAGTCCCCTGAACGCGGATACGCGAAGACATTTCTCGCCCAGCTCGAGGAGTGCCTGGGCCTCGCCCGGGACAAGGGGGTGCGGATCGTCGCGAACGCAGGCGGCCTGAACCCGGCCGGGCTCGCCGACGCGGTGCGGGCGCTGGCTTCGCGGCTCGGCGTGCCGGTGCGGGTGGCGCATGTCGAAGGCGACGACCTGCTGGAC
>JBAPQQ010000769.1:0-7761 GCA_049280695.1 Mycobacterium sp. | reverse complement strand
GGTCAGCCTCGCCGAGCCCGCGGCCGTCAAAGCGTTGCGCCTGGAGGGCGTCGAACCGGTTGACGTTTCGTCGGCCGTGCTCGACGCGATCCCGGAGGCACCACAGATCACCGCGCCGGCCATCGCGTCGGCCGGGCAGCGCGGGCCGTCGACGTTGGGTGGAGTACCGGTGGGGTCGGTAGTCCGGGTGGACCGCGCCGACACCGACGAGATGTACGTGGTACTGGACAACGGTGTGCAGCGCGTCGGCCGGGTCGGCGCCGACATCGTCCGGTTCAGTGACTCGCAGGGCGCCACCGAGATCGTGACGGTCCGCGCCGACGCGATCAGCGCCACGCCCACTGTCCAAACCCTGCCTGTCACGATGTTTCCCGACGCCACGGCGCCGCCACCCGTAGATGACGGCGTCGTGTGTGCGCACTGGCTGCCCGGCGACACGACGACGATCTCGACGGGTCGTGCGCTTCCACTGGCGGCGGGGGAGTCGCCAGTCGCGCTGGCACAGGCCGACCGCACCGGCCCGAATGCCGACGCCGCCTTCGTGCCACCGGGTCGGTGCCTCTACGTCGAGTCCACCCATCGTTACCTTGTCACCGACACCGGCGTGCGCTTCGGCGTGCGAGATGCCGAAGCCGCCGCCGCACTTGGCCTTCCGCCGGAAGCCGTGCCCGCTCCGTGGCCGATCCTGCGGCTGCTGGCCCAGGGGCCGGAGCTCAGCCGCGCGGCGGCGCTGGTGGCGCATGACGGTCTTGCTCCCGACCCTGGCGGCGTCGGATCAACCGGTTCGCCGGCGCCATCAACGCCAGAGCTGCCGCCAGGAACGCCGCGCAACCGGCGACACCCTTGAACGCCGTTGAGCGACCCGATGTTTCAGGTGCGCGTGGTGGTGGCGTCGGTTCGATCGGCCGTTGTGCCCATGCCGGAGGTGCGCTGGGCGTGCCGTCGGTGAGAGCGGGGAGCGGGTCGACGACACCGCTGCCGACATAAGGGTTCCAGCCGTCGAGCGGGCGGTGTGCGGTGGTCTCGATGCGTTGCATCACCTGCCGTGCCGAGAGTTCGGGGAATCGGGACCGCACGAGCGCCGCAAGGCCGCTGACGATCGGCGCTGCATAGCTGGTGCCCGAGATCGTCGAGCCGCTCCCGCCGCGATATGTGTTGGCCAGGCCGGTACCGGCGGGGTTCAACGACACGACCGCCTCGCCGGGTGCCGCGACGTCCACCCACGGGCCGGTGAGGCTGAACGACGACGGCGACCCGTCGGCGCCGACCGATCCGACCGTGAGGACATAGTCGTCGTACCAGCCGGGGCTGACGACGATATCCGCAGTCTCCCAGTCAGGTTCGGGCCGCCGTGCCGGATTCGGGGGAGGGTTCTGCTGCGGGCAATTGCCGCCCGGCCCCACATTGCCCGCTGCGACGACGATCACGGCGTCTTTGACGTCGACTGCGTACGCGACGGCGGCACCCAGCGCGCGGTCGTGCAGCGTCACGCCTTCCGTGCATGCCACCGCCGAGATGTTGATGACGGTCGCGCCGAGGTCGGCCGCGGTACGCACTGCCATCGCGAGCGTGTCGACATTGCCGGAGGAATGCCCGTCGACAGCCCGGTACTTGACGCTGGACTGCCGGATCGCGATGACCGACACACCGGGTGCGATTCCGGCAAAGCCAGCGGCATCGGGAGTGGCGGCGATGATCCCGGCGACCAACGTGCCGTGTGCGTCGCAGTCCTCGCGGCCGTGGCCGGTCGACACGTAGTCGCCGCCCAGGATCACACGTGCCAACTGCGGGTGCGTGGCCACCCCGGTGTCGATCACTGCGACCTTCTGGCCTGCACCGGTAGTCAGCGCATGCAGTGCAGGCAGGTCGAAGGGTGCGAGTTGGGTCCCGGTCGAGGCGAGCCCGCCGTTGAAAGTAGCTGTGGTGCATTCGGATTGCTTCTCGGTGGGCACGGGCGGCTTCGGCTCGGCCGGTGCCGGCAACGCGGACTCGTCGATCGCCGGCGGCCGGATCGCCTCCGCGACCGGCAACGGCGCGAGTGCGGGGAGGCCCACGGCCAGCGCTACAACAGCGACGATCCGCGAGACACTCATGACAGGTGCACCCCGCGTACCGCGGCGAACGCCCCGCACACCCAGCATGCCAGCGGAATCAGCGACGCAAGCGCGGCGTATTCGACAAGTTCGAGGCATCTGCGCATCAGGGGCGACGGCGTGATGCTCGACGAGCACGTCGTCGACATGGCCGCCGCAGCAGCGACTGTCAGGGCGATCCAGTGCGCATGCTCGCTCCACGTGTTGACCGCCCGGACGGCGACGGCTGCGAAACACATTGTCCCGCCGGTCAACAGCGTGGCCGCTTGAACCAGGTCCACATGGATGCCGGTGCGCAGGACGAGTGTCACGCCAACCGCCGCCGCGAACGCGCCGCCCGCATATCCGCCGACGCGGAGGACCAGGAACGTGCCGAGCGCGGCGGCGGCGCTTGATCCGCAGACGAGCCCGGTGGCGATCATGTGGGCGTGATGTGCGTAATCCCGAACCCTCGGCCCTGGAGGACGAACGGGCAGCCGTCCGATCCCTATCGCCAGTCGAGGGGCCGATACCAGGAGTGCGACTGCGGCCGCGGCAAGCATGGCACCGGTTGTTTCGACGCCGGCGGGTGCGGCGACACGCATGCACGCCGCCGCCGCGGACAGGAAGCCGACGGCGGCCAAGCCGCTCAAAACCGCTGTGCCCTGGCCGATCCAACGGGCAGCGACCACCGATACGGTCGCGCCCACCGCAGCGGCGAGCATGGACTTCGGTGCTGTCGCCTGGCCCGGGACCAGCAGGTAGGCAGCCACAGCAGATGACGCCACCGCGCTGGAGGCGAGCGCCACCGCGGTCAGTGTCTCGCGGTACACCCGCCCGACGACCAGCGCAGCACCGAGGGCGACGGCGGCGAGCAATCCGGCCGTCGCCGTCGCGGCCGACGACGCAGAACGCAGCAGTGCATATGCGACGAGGGCAGTGCTGCAGGGCATGCCGGCTGCGACCGCGACCCGAGTGGCTGCCGGCGTCCATCGGGGCAGGAGGTCAAGTGACCACGACAGCGCGGCTATCGCGTCGTCGGCCGGCGGCGGTGCGAGCGCCGGCTGCACGCGGCTCAACCACAGCAGGTCGCCGTCGCTGACCGCGTTGTCTCGCAACGACTTGCGTGGCGACAGTGGTTGCCCGTCGAGTTGCGTCAACTGCCAGTCTGCCGGTGGCTCCTGCCATCCGCCCTGACGCGACGCACCGACACGGTCGGCGATCGACGGAATCACCGCCGCGACACTGAGCGCTGCGGGCAAGACGAAATCGACCCTGCCGCTGCCGAATTGGACACCGACACGGCGCACATCGGATTCGACTGTCCTCGACATCCCATTTCCCCCTCACCGGACGGGACGCAATCCGCCCAGGTACCGGGACGCTAACCGAACAGCGTGGAGTCCCGCTTACGCCCTGTGGACAACGTGCACGTGGCTGTGGATAACCGGTTGCGGCTCGCTCGCGGTCACGGCACCGTCGGCGCATGGAGTGGCAGCCGGGCCCACGCATGGCCGCACCTTCCGTTCCCGACGGCGAAGTGGTGCTCCAACCGCCCGGCGATGCGCCGCAGACCCTGCCGGGGAATCCGCTGGCGCGGATATTGCCGGTCGTCATGCTCGTCGCGATGGCGGGCATGCTGGTGCTGTTCGTCCGGTCGGGCGCCGCCGCGGCGCGCAATCCGGTCTCGCTGTTGTTTCCCGCGATGATGGTCGTGTCGTCGCTGGGGATGATGTCGCATGGCCGCGCAGGGGCCGGGCGCACGGCGGAGGTGGACGAGGGCCGCAAAGACTATCTGCGATATCTCGACCGGGTACGCAAAGAAGTCAGCGAAACCGCGCAGCGCCAACGCAAAGCGCTGCTGTGGCAGCATCCCGACCCCGCTTGCCTGTGGACCCTCGGCGGCACCCGCCGGATGTGGGAGCGCGGCCGGGCAGACTCCGACTTCTGCCACGTCCGCGTCGGGCTCGGCGGGCAGCGATCCGCTGCGGCGCCCAGCGCGCCGGACCTCGGCCCGATCGATCGGCTCGAGCCGGTGGGCGCGATGGCCCTGCGCGACTTCATCCAAGCGCACTCCGTGATAGCCGAGGTACCGATTGCGCTGGCGCTGAGGAGGTTCGGCACGGTGGCCGTCGAGGGTGACGAACGGTGCGCCCGGGCCCTGATGCGCGCGATGGTGTGCCAGCTCGCGGTCCTGCACGGCCCGCAGTGCCTCGCCATCACCGCCATTGCCGGTGACGGGGCTGCCGCTGAGTGGGACTGGCTAAAATGGCTGCCCCACCAGCCGCATGCAGAAACTGCCGCGGCGCACACGGTGGTAGTCGTGGACGGAGGCGACGTTTCCGCTGTCGATCGCCGCGACGCCACGATACTGGTGCGGGGTGCCGCTGCCTGGCCGCCAAATCTGCGGCTCGACGTGTCGGCCGACGAGCTCGCGGTAATCGGGGACGTGCGCGAGGTGGTCGCGCGGGCGGATGCGATGACGGTCGAGCAGGCTGATCTGTGTGCGCGCCGACTCGCACGGCACCGGCAGGCTGTCGACGGCCCGGCGCTTTCCTCAGCCGCAACCGACTGGGCTCGGCTGGTGCAATCCGAGGCGGTCTGGCGGCAGCGCCCGCCGCGCAACAGACTTCGCGTCGCGATCGGCGCCGCGACGGACGGCTCGCCAGTCGAATTGGACCTGAAGGAAGCCGCAGAGCACGGCATGGGGCCGCACGGGTTGTGCGTCGGAGCCACTGGTGCAGGAAAGTCGGAATTCTTGCGTGCGCTGACGCTGGGACTGATCGCCACCCACGACCCCGAGACGCTCAACCTCATCCTGATCGACTTCAAGGGCGGTGCAACCTTTTTGGGGTTCGATCGCGCCCGGCATGTGTCGGCGGTGATCACCAACCTCGCCGGCGAGGCGCATCTCGTCGCCCGCATGAAAGACGCGTTCGCAGGCGAGATGAACCGGCGTCAGGAGCTGTTGCGCCTGGCAGGGCAGTACTCGAGCGTTGCCGACTACGAACGGGCGCGGGCAGCCGGCGCAGCGCTGGCGCCGTTGCCCACGTTGGTGGTGATCGTCGACGAATTCTCCGAACTGCTCAGCCGGCATCCCGACTTCGCCGAGATGTTCGCAGCGATGGGCCGGTTGGGCCGGTCGCTGCGGATTCACCTGCTGCTGGCGACGCAGCGCCTCGACGAGGGCAGGCTGCGCGGCCTGGACTCTCATCTTTCCTACCGGGTCTGCCTGAAGACGTTCTCCGCCAACGAGTCCCGCGCGGTGATCGGCACACCGGACGCCTTCCATCTGCCTGCCACCCCGGGTGCGGCGTTCTTGAAGTTAGGCGCCGACGAGCCGGTCGCGTTCCAGACGTTCTACGTGTCGGGTCCATGGACAACACCTGCGGCGTCGTCATCCAGAGCCGCAGCCCCCGCGGTGCGAGTGTTCAAGCGGGCGGCCAGCCGCAGTGCCGGAATAGAACCGGACCCAGCGCCCGTCGCCACCGGCAAGACGGTCTTGGACACTGTGCTCGACCGGTTGGCCGGACGGGGCACACCTGCGCACCGGGTGTGGCTGCCGCCGCTGGCCGAGTCGCCCACGTTGGACCGTCTGCTCGGCGGCAATCCCGGTCTGCTGTCGGTGGCGATCGGTGTTGTCGACCGGCCGTTCGACCAGAGGCGTGACCCGCTGGTCGTCGACTTGGCCGGGGCCGCAGGCCATGTCGCGATCATCGGGGCGCCTCAATCGGGCAAGTCCACTACGGTCCGGACGTTGGTCGCCGCGTTGGCCGGCACCCACACCCCCGAACAGGTGCAGGTGTATTGCCTGGACTTCGGCGGTGGCGCGTTGTCGACCCTCGCGGCCTTCCCGCATGTCGGTGCGGTGGCAGGGTCGACCGATGCGGACGTGGTGCGCCGGACCGTCGCCGAGATGACCAGGCTGTTGCGGAAACGGGAAGAGGCGTTCCGGCGGCTGGGTGTCGACTCGATGGCCGACTACCGGAGCCGACGGGCAGCCGGAGATCCAAGCGTCACCGACGACGAGTACGGCGACGTGTTCCTGGTCATCGACGGGTGGGCCAGCCTGCGTGGCGAATTCGACGCACTGGAACAGCCGATCACCGCACTTGCGACACGTGGACTGTCGTACGGGGTGCACCTCGTGCTGAGCACCTCGCGCTGGGCGGAGGTCCGGCCCGCATTGAAAGACCAGATGGGCACCCGCATCGAGTTGCGCCTAGGCGATGCCGGCGAATCCGAGCTGAACCGACGCGTGGCGCAGCATGTTCCGTTGGGAAGTCCGGGCCGGGGGATCACCCACGAAGGCTTGCACATGCTCGTCGGGCTGCCCAGGTTCGACGGCAAGCACGAGGCTGGCGGTCTGTCCGCTGCGCTTGCCGACGCGGCCGCGACGTTGCGCGCCCGGTTCGGCGACCGTGCCGCGCCGGGCGTGCGGGTTCTCCCCGGCCGGGTCGACCATGATGCGCTCGCGGCAGGCCGGACCGGGATGGTCATCGGAGTCGACGAAGACGAACTCGAGCCTGTTGGAATGGATTTCGCGGAGAATCAGCATGTCCTCGTTCTCGGCGATTCCGGGTGTGGCAAGACCGCGGCGCTTCGGGTGATCTGCGCGGAGCTGGTGCGCACTCAGACGCCACAGCAGGCGCAGTTGATGATCGTCGACTACCGGCGCACGCTGCTCGGTGTCGTCGAGTCCGATCACCTGGCCGGATACGCCGTCTCCGGTGCCGTCGTCTCTGCTGCGCTGCCGGCGCTCGTGGAAGAACTGCGCAGCCGGATTCCCGGACCGGAGGTGGACCAGCGCGAACTGCGCGCGCGGTCGTGGTGGTCGGGTCCGGACATCTACCTGATCGTCGACGACTACGACCTCGTAAGCACCGAGAGCGGCAACCCGCTCGGGCCGATCATCGAATTATTGCCCTATGCAAAGGATCTCGGCCTGCATGCGGTCCTGGCCCGCCGCTCCGGGGGTGCCGGCCGTGCCCTGTTCGAGCCGATGCTGGCGCGGCTGCGTGAGCTGGGCTGTCTTGGAGTGATGATGAGCGCAAGCCCGGAGGAAGGTGTGCTGCTCGGCGCGGCGCGTGCCGGCCCGCTGCCGCCGGGACGCGCTCGTCTGACCTGCCGGGCAGGGGAGCGCCTCGTCCAACTCGGATGGGTCGCGCCGTGCCTGTGACTGCCGGCGTGACTGCTGTGGTCGTCGGCCCATGCGGCGTGCGGGCTTCGTCTGGCTCGGCGGCCGAGTGCGACTTGGTGGCCGCGGCACTGGACGGCATCGACGACGACTTCATGTTGGTCGATGAGCAGCCCGTCGCCGTCGGGAGCCTGTGGCGCGAGGTGTTCACGGCACTACTCGACGGTGAGGCCGCAACGCTGATCTGCCCGACGTGGTGGCCGGACCGGCGCATCGCGACCGTCTTCGATGCGACGCGCACTGTGGCTGCCCGGGCTGAGGTGGTGCGCCGGTGTGCTGCCCTGGCCTCGGCTGTCCCTTCGCCGCCGGGCGTCGTCATCGAGATCGCCGCCGCGTTCGTCGCAATGACCTGGCGGCCGGCCGCGCGGCCGACTCGCATCGAACCGAGGGAGGCGGACCTTGACGGCGTCGCCGACGAGGTGGCGCGGTTCGCCGCCGGGTCCGGTTCGGTGGTCGTCGACTGTGCCGACGGCGTCGCGGGAGCGCGTGAGT
>JBAPQQ010000768.1:0-3416 GCA_049280695.1 Mycobacterium sp. | reverse complement strand
GTGAACAGGTGAGCGAATCGACCGTGCTCTACGACGCGCCGGGACCCCGCGCAGTAGCGCGTAACTGGATCGTCTCCGCGGTTACGGTGGTGGCGCTTGCGGCGGTGGTGTGGGTGGCGGCGGCGCGGCTCGACGCGAAACACCAACTGGACGCGGAGAAGTGGAAGCCTTTCACGACAGCGGATCTGTGGCAGACATACATCCTGCCCGGGATTCAAGGCACGTTGACGGCGGCGGCGATATCGATCGTGCTGGCGTTTGCGCTGGGCGTCGTCCTGGGCGTGGGCCGGTTGTCCGCCTCGCGCGCGATTCGCTGGGTTTCTGGCGCGGTCGTCGAGTTCTTCCGCGCGGTGCCGGTGCTGATCATGATGATCTTCGCTTACTTCCTGTACGCGTTGTATGACGTTTTTCCGGCGCACCAACTTGCGCTTGCCGGCGTGGTGACCGGGTTGACGCTGTACAACGGCTCCGTGATCGCCGAGATTGTGCGAGCAGGTGTCAACGCGCTGCCGCGCGGTCAGTCCGAGGCAGCAGCTGCGCTGGGCTTGCGGCCGAGCCAGGCGATGCGGCTTGTCCTGCTGCCGCAAGCGATTACGGCGATGCTGCCCGCGTTGATTTCGCAGCTGGTGGTCGTGCTCAAGGACACGGCGATCGGCTACCAGATCACCTTCCTCGAGATGGTCCGCCAGGGAACGTTGATCGGCGCTCAGTACAGTAATTACGTGCCGGCTCTTGCCATGATCGCGGTTCTGATGATCGCCGTGAACGTAACGCTGTCCTGGCTCGCCACTCGTGTCGAGACGCGGCTGCGTCGTCGGAGCCGAACTGCCGCGGCAACGGCGCCGGTCACACGAACGGCCGAGATGGACACGGCAGGCGCGTAGGTCGCTTCTTGGGGGGAAGGCTTGTGAAAGGCACGCTGGGCCGGCGCCGGACGCTGGTGATCGTCGCCGCCAGTGTCGTGCTCACATTGGCGATCATCGCCACGGTGGTGCTTGTCGCGACGCGGCCGTCCGGGGCGGGCAAGCTCAGGATCGGCGTGAAATACGACCAGCCAGGCCTGTCGGTGAAGAGTCCGGACGGCTCGATGAGCGGCTTCGACGTGGACGTGGCGACGTATGTGGCCGAGCAGCTGGGATACAAGCCGGAGGACATCGAATGGAAACAAGCATCGCCGGGTGACCGGGAACAATTGATCGAGCAGGGCGAGGTGGACTACCTCGTTGCCTCGTATTCGATTACCCCCGAGCGCAAGCAGAAGGTGGGTTTCGCGGGGCCGTACTTCCAGACCGGTCAAAGCCTGCTGGTGCGTGCGGACAACACCGACATCGCCGGCCCGGAATCGTTGACAGGCAATAGAATTGTGTGCTCGGTGCCGAATTCGACCTCAGCGCAGCGGATCACGCAGAAATATCCGGACGTGCAGTTGCGCTTGTACGAGACGTATTCGGCGTGTGTGCAGGCATTGAAGAACGGCAAAGTAGAAGCGGTGACGACGGACGCGGTGATCTTAGCCGGCTACGCTACGCAGGAGCCGGGCGCGATGAAGATTGTGGGACAGCCCTTTTCGATGGAGTTGTACGGGATCGGGCTGGCGAAGGACAATAGCGACCTGCGGGCGAAGATCAACGGCGCGCTGCAGACGATGATCGACAGCGGACAGTGGCAGGCGGCGTTCGACAAGAACCTTGGGCCGTCCGGCTACAAGGCGCCCCCACCGCCGCGGATCGACCGCTAGTCTTTTGCGCCGAGCGTGGACTTGTTGCACGCCTTCGTTCGAAAACTGTGCAACAAGTCCACTTTCGGCAAGCTCACGGAACTGTGGTGGCAACGGGGGTCGAGGTGCCGCGAGCACGCCCGCCGCGGCGGCTTTCCCGCCAACAGCATCGCCGTGGTGGTCAACGAATTCGGCGCTCACTCCGCCGAGTTCGCCACAAGCTGAGATTGTGAACGTGCCGGGTGCGTCGACGCCAGAACATCACGGAATCGCGGCACTTCCGATCACCGGTGCGAGTCGTCGGGTTGGCATGCCTTCACGATCACGTCGCTCCCGCCGAGTGGGGACTTGTTGCACGCGTTTCACGAAAAACCTTGCAAAAACTCCACATTCGGCAACTCAACTTTGAGAGCCGGCGAGGAGTCGCGGGTCGATGTTGGTAAGAGCGTAGGACACTGCCTCGTCCATGCTCATCGCCGCTCCGGCTTCGCGAAGTGCACGGCCTCGCTCCCGTCCCGAGCGAGGCGCCAACGACCGCACCGGCCGGGTGATCGCGGTGATTGCTGCCGATCTGGACGATGGCTAGCGCCTACGTCTTGCGCCGCTCCAACTCAAGTGCCAGCTCCGTCTTCACCACGTCGAAGCACAGCGTCTCGCTGTAACCGCGGCGTGCCAGCATCCCGACCAGCCGGCGCACCACCCTCGTGTGATCGCCGTCGAGGTTCTCCCGTCGCAGCCGCTTGCGCACCAGGGTGACCGCGCGGTCGTGCTCACCGGCCACGTCGATCTCGTCCAGCGCCTTGGCGATCACATCGTCTTCGAGACCCTTGGTGCGCAGCTCGACGGCTAACGCGCGCTTACCCTTTGAGGCATTCGCCCGTCGCGACTGCACCCACTGCTGAGCGAAGTCGGCGTCGTCGACGAGGCCCACTTCGGCGAGCCGGTCGAGCACCTTGGCGCTGACATCCTCGGGGTAGCCGCGCTTGTTCAGCTGCCCGGCGAGCTCAGCCCGGGTGCGGGCCCGCGCGGTGAGCAGACGCAGACACAGCGCCCGCGCCTGCTCTTCACGCTTCTCAGAAGTCGACTGGGGCGGGCAGAACGTCATCGCTCAAGTCGTCGGTCATCACGGCGCCAATGCCGAGCTTCTCCTTGATCTTCTTCTCGATCTCGTTGGCCACGTCGACGTTCTCCAGCAGGAAGGTGCGGGCGTTCTCCTTGCCCTGCCCCAGCTGTTCGCCCTCGTAGGTGAACCACGAACCGGACTTGCGGATGAAGCCCTGCTCGACGCCCATGTCGATCAGCGACCCTTCCTTGCTGATGCCCTTGCCGTACAGGATGTCAAACTCGGCCTGTTTGAAGGGGGGACTGCACTTGTTCTTGACGACCTTGGCCCGGGTGCGGTTGCCCACCGCGTCGGCGCCGTCTTTCAAGGTCTCAATTCGCCTGACGTCCAAGCGAACTGAAGCATAGAACTTCAAGGCCTTTCCACCTGTTGTCGTTTCGGGGCTGTTGTGCACCATCACCCCGTCGGCGAAATAGTTGTGTGAACCCTCGACCTCGATGTCGAAGCGGTTCATCGAGCGCGTGCGCGGCTTCACATGCACATCGAGGATCCGCGCCGGCACCAGCCGTTGGGTGGGCTCGACGAACTGTGGCGTAACCATGCCTTGACCGCGGAACCTCGGCAGCAGCTTGTATC
>JBAPQQ010000767.1:0-1921 GCA_049280695.1 Mycobacterium sp. | reverse complement strand
CGTCGGAACTGCTGGCCGGCCGCGGCCGCGTCGACGGAGCCGACGCGGCCTACATCTGCCGGGGCCCGGTATGCGAACTGCCGGTCACCAGCGCCGGGGACCTCGCGGCCGCGCTGGGGACGCTATAGGCGCCGAGCAGACACAAAATCGCATTATTCGGTCGTTGGTAATGCGATTCCGGGTCTGTTCGCCAGAGAAGCGGCACGCTTTAGAAGACCGCGAACCACATCGCGATGTAATGGCAGATCGCCGCCACCGCGGTGCAGGCGTGGAAGAACTCGTGGTGGCCGAACGTCGTCGGCCACGGGTCCGGCCACTTCAGCCCGTAGAGCACGCCGCCGATGCTGTACAGCGCACCGCCGACGGCCAGCAGCACGGTCGCTGCGACGCCTGCGCCGTGAGTGATCGGCCCGATGAACCACACCGCCACCCAACCCAGCAGTAGGTACAACGGCACGCCCACCCAGCGCGGCGCCGACGGCCACAGCATCTTCAGCGCCACGCCGGCGATCGCTCCGCCCCACACGATCCAGAACAGCACCATCCCGTCTTTCTGCGGCAGCGCCAGCAGGGCGAACGGCGTGTAGCTGCCTGCAATGAACACGAAGATCATCGAGTGGTCGGCGCGCTTCATCCACTTGCGGGCTGTCTCGGACTTCCACTGCACCCGGTGGTAGACGCCGCTGACGGCGAACATCGCGACGATCGTGAACGTGTAGATCAAGGTGGCAAGGCCGGCGCGCATCGACTCCACCGACCACGACACCGAGACCAGTGCCGCGCCGGCGATGATCGCGACCGCCGCACCGTAGACGTGAATCCATCCGCGCGCCCGAGGTTTGTGCAGAAAATGCGCGGCCGCATCGGCGACGGCCTCTGGGAAATCCTCCGCATGAGTGGTCTGCGAACGCGCCGGCTTCAAGGTGGGGGATCCTTGGGCGGTTTCGACGGCCATATCACCTCCATTACCCGCGAGGGATTATTCGGATGCCACAGTAGTCTGACTTGCTGTGGAGATCATTCCGCCGCGCCTCAAGGATCCGTTGTACCGGATCTACGAGATGCGCCTCCGGCAAGAGCTGGAGCGGTCGAAGTCCGAGCTACCACGCCACATCGCGGTGCTCTGCGACGGAAACCGGCGGTGGGCCCGTGAGCTTGGTTACGACGACGTCAGCTACGGCTACCGGATGGGCGCTACCAAGATTGCCGAGATGCTGCGCTGGTGCGCCGACGCCGGGATCGAGATGGCGACGGTGTACTTGCTGTCCACCGAGAATCTGCAGCGCGACGCCGACGAACTCGACGCGCTCATCGAGATCATCACCGACGTGGTCGAGGAGATCTGCGCACCCGCCAACCAGTGGAGCGTGCAGACCGTCGGCGATCTCGAACTGATCGGCGAAGAGCCCGCGCGCCGGCTTCGCAAAGCATGCGAGTCGACCCTCGACAACAGCACGTTCCACGTCAACGTCGCGGTCGCATACGGCGGCAGGCAGGAGATCGCCGACGCCGTGCGGGCGCTGCTGTCCAAGGAATTGGCCAACGGCGCGACGCCCGAGCAGATGATCGAGGCCGTCACCGTCGAAGCAATTTCGGAAAATCTGTACACGTCCGGTCAGCCCGACCCCGACCTGGTGATCCGCACCTCGGGTGAACAGCGGCTCTCCGGGTTTCTGCTGTGGCAGAGCGCGTACTCGGAGATGTGGTTCACCGAGGCGTACTGGCCGGCCTTCCGCCGGGTGGACTTTCTGCGTGCGCTGCGCGACTACAGCGCCCGGCACCGCCGCTACGGCATGTAGCCGGGCGAGCGCCGGCCGGGCCCCTGGCCGCAGCATCAGCCGGTGCCGCGCCGATGGCCCCTCTTGTGCTCCTGCTCCAGGTAGTCGCCGGCGAGGCTGCCGACGTGCCCGGGCAGCTGGCC
>JBAPQQ010000766.1:0-1619 GCA_049280695.1 Mycobacterium sp. | reverse complement strand
GCCCTCGTCCGACAGCACCGCCAGCGACGCCGTGGCTGCGTCGAACACGGCGGAGCGGGCTTTGACCGGCAGTTGACGGACGCTACCCACGGGCACCGCCGTGACCGGCGGGGACACCGCCGGAGCGGCCGGGGGGATCGTCGGCGGCGTGTCGTCGGCCGGGTTCGAGCACGCGCCGGCGGTCAACAGCAAGACGCCGGCAACCGCGCAGAAAACTACACGTTTCAAGATCGCATACCGGGGGTAGCAATCGGGCGTAGCAAACATGGTGAACGGTCAGTCTAGGCGAAACGGCCAGCTGGGAATTGACGCGTACGGCAGTTTTCGCGGCTGCTCCCGGGGTATGGTCACGGCATGACCCGCGTGGCTGACAGCGAGTGTTTGCCCATGGATTTCGTGGTCGAAGACGTGACCGCGGGCGTGCACGCCAACGGGTTCGGCCACTTCGGCGACGGCCGCACCTTCGCGTTCTTCAGCCGGCACAACGAGTTGGTGGTCGAGATCTACCGGCCCCGGCTTCGCGGGCCCGTGCCGCAGCCTGAGGACGTGATGGCCGTCGCCACTCGCAGGCTCACCGAGATCGACGTCACCGACGAGCGCAGCCTCGTCGCGGCGGTCCGGGACGCGGTGGCCGACGCACAGCCGGTTCGCTAGCTCCGGCGGGTACGGTCGTCGCGTGGGACCGACGGCCATGTCGTGGTGGCAGGTGATCTTCCTGGCGGTGCTGCAGGGCCTGACCGAGTTCCTGCCGATTTCGTCGTCGGGGCATCTGGCGATCGCGTCGCGGGTGTTCTTCGCCGACGACGCCGGCGCGTCGTTCACCGCGGTCACCCAGATCGGCACGGAGCTCGCCGTGCTGGTGTACTTCGCCCGTGACATCTGGCGCATCGCGAAGGCGTGGGTCGACGGGCTCGTGGTCAAAGCGCACCGCGACAATGCGGATTACCGGATGGGCTGGTACGTGATCATCGGCACCATCCCGATCGGCGTGCTCGGGGTGCTGTTCAAGGACGAGATCCGCGGCGGGGTGAGGAATCTGTGGATCGTCGCGATCGCACTCGTGGTGTTCTCGGTGGTCATCGCCGCTGCCGAATACGCCGGCCGCCAGACCCGCCACGCCGAGCAGCTGCGCATGACCGATGCCGTTACGGTCGGGCTGGCCCAGTGCCTCGCGCTGGTGCCCGGGGTGTCGCGCTCGGGCGCGACGATCAGTGCGGGGCTGTTTCTCGGCTTGGACCGAGAGTTGGCCGCGCGCTTCGGATTTCTGCTGGCGATCCCCGCGGTGTTCGCGTCGGGCCTGTTTTCGCTGCCTGACGCGTTCGCACCCGTCCGCGAGGGCATGAGCGCCACCGGAGCACAGCTGCTGGTGGCAATCGCGATCGCATTTGCGGTCGGCCTCGCCGCGATCGCCTGGTTCCTGCGGTTTCTGGTCCGCCACAGCATGTACTGGTTCGTCGGTTACCGGGTGGTGCTCGGGTCCGTCGTGCTGGCGCTGCTGGGCACCGGAGTGGTGGCCGCGACATGACGGTCATCCTGCTGCGGCACGGCCGGTCGACGTCCAACACCGCCGGCGTGCTGGCGGGCCGCTCCGAGGGCGTCGACCTCGACGAGCGCGGCCG
>JBAPQQ010000765.1:0-11996 GCA_049280695.1 Mycobacterium sp. | reverse complement strand
CCCTGACGCATCAGCACCTCGCCGGTCGGCGCATGAATCGGTGTCAGTTCGGCGGCCAGGGCCGACAGCCCGGACGTCGGGATCCCGGCGAACGCGGGCAGTGAGCCGAGGTCCGTTGCGACGACGGTCATCGGATAGGTCCCCTGCGGCAGCTGATTCAACCGACGATATTTGCCGAAATTTTTCTTGTCGAGTATTAGCACTCGACGTCCCCGAGTGCTAATCTAGGCAGTGCACAGATCAATCGGTTGCCCGCCAGGGCGGCGGGCAACGAGCGTGACTCAGGAGGTGACTGTTGTGCTTCGGTTTGATCCATTCAGCGACATCGATGCCGTGACCCGCAACTGGCTCACCGGCCAGACCGGCTCCGCGCGCAGTCCTCGGTTCATGCCGATGGACCTCTACAAGGTCGACGACCACTACGTGCTCACAGCCGACCTGCCGGGCGTCGACCCGGGCTCGGTCGACGTCAACGTCGACAACGGCACGTTGACCGTGACCGCGCACCGCACCGCCCAGCCGGCCGAGGACGCCGTTCAATGGCTCGCGAACGAGCGGTTCTACGGCACCTACCGCCGCCAGCTGTCGCTCGGCGACGGCGTCGACGCGTCGGCGATCTCGGCGACGTACGAGAACGGCGTGCTGTCGATCACCATTCCGCTTGCCGAGCGCGCGAAGCCGCGACGCATCGAGGTGACGAGCGCGGGCACCGCGAAATCGATCGAACCCACCACCATCGACTCGGCCTGACCCGCCCCGAACCGAACCCGCAGCCGAGCAACCCGGCTGCGGGTTCTTTATTGCCATATCCCGGGTGGCATGCTCGTGGCTATGTTGCAGCGTCTGGTCACCCGCGTCGGCAACGAAGGCTGGTCGGTGCTGCAACTCGCGCGCACCGGCCTGCTGCGCCCGCTGTCCCCGGGCCAGCTGGTGGCGATCCTTCGCGCGGTTCGTGACTACGGCGAACTCGGCGCGGCGGTGACGCTGGCCGCGGTCCGCCACCGCGATTCGGTCGGCCTCGTCGACGAGCGCGGGGCGCTGACCTTCGGCGAACTCGATGCGCGGTCGAACGCGGTGGCCAACGAGTGGCGCCGCGCCGGATTGCAGCCCGGCTCCACCGTGGCGATCCTGACCCGCAACCACCGCGGCCTCCTCGACGCACTGTTCGCGGGCACGAAGAGCGGGGCGCGAGTCGTGCTGCTGAACACCGACTTCGGCCGGGGCCAGATCGGCGAGGTGGTGGCGCGCGAGGGTGCCGAATTGCTGGTCTACGACGACGAATACGCCGACGCGGTCGCTGACGTGGAGGTTCGCCACGGCCGCATCCGCGCGTGGGCCGATCGCGCCGGCCCAGACACGCTCGACGAGCTGATCCTGCGCGGTGACCCGTCGAAACCTCCGGCGCCGGGCGTGCGGCCGAGCATCGTGATCCTCACCAGTGGGACCACCGGCACCCCGAAGGGGGCGGCACGTTCGGTCCCGCGCTCGCTGCTGCCGCTGGCCGGCCTTCTGGACAAGGCGCCGTTCCGCAGCGAAGAGGTCACGGTGTGCTGTGCCCCGCTGTTCCACTCGCTGGGGTTCGGCCACCTGATGATTGCGATGATCTTGGGCTCGACGCTGGTGGTGCGCCGGCGCTTCGATCCCGAATGGACGCTGGAAAGCATTGCGCGTCATCAAGCTTCGGCGCTGATCGTGGTGCCGATCATGCTGCGCCGCATCCTGGATCTGGGACCGTCGACTTTCGCCGGGTGCGACCTCTCGTCGCTGCGCATCATCTTCATCTCCGGCTCGCCGCTCGGTGCCGAGCAGTGCACGCGTGCGATGGAGACGTTCGGCCCGGTGGTCTACAACCTGTACGGCTCGACCGAAGTCGCGTACGCAACCGTCGCCACTCCCGAGGATCTCGCCGACGAACCGGGCTGCGTCGGACGGCTGGTTCGCGGAGCCATTGTCGAGATCCTCGACGACGACGGCCACGAGGTTCCGACGGGCACGACAGGCCGAATCTTCGTCGGCAACAACATGCAGTTCGAGGGGTACACCGGCGGCGGTACCAAAGAGATGGTCCGCGGATTGATGAGCAGCGGCGACGTCGGCCATTTCGACGACGCCGGAAGGCTTTTCGTCGACGGTCGCGACGTCGAGATGATCGTCTCCGGCGGGGAGAACGTCTTCCCCGGCGAGGTGGAGGAAGTGCTGGCCAGACATCCCGACATTCTCGAGGCCGCAGTGCTCGGAACCCCCGACGACGAGTACGGGCAGCGGCTGCGCGGCTTCGTTGTTCCGCGGCCGGGCACGTCGCTGTCGGAGCAGGACGTCAAGGACTACGTCAAGAGCAAGCTGGCGAGGTTCAAGGTGCCGCGTGAGGTGGTGTTCGTCGACGAGCTGCCGCGCAATCCGACGGGAAAGGTGGTCAAGCGTCTGCTCGACGCCGACTGACGGCGTAAGTTCGACGGATGCTCGTTCGCTCCGCATCAGCCGCCGCGGCCGTGCTGGCCTCGTTCGCATTCGTGTCGACCATGCCCGCACACGCGGCCGATCCGGTGCTCGACGGCACCTACCGGCTGGACTTCGACGGCGCGAACAGGATGATCAACGGCGCGCCGAGCCCGACCACCAACACGTCGGCGACCTACTCGTTCACGTCGTCGTGCGCTCCGGCAGCCTGTGTCACCCGCGCCGTCCTGCTGAACACCACCGACACCGAGGCGGTGTCGGCGCACAACCCCGACCTGTCGCTGGAGTTCGTCGACGGAACCTGGCAGCTCTCGCTGCCCTACGACACCGCGTGCGAAGACGGCAGCACCCGCAACCAGCTGCTGACCTGGTCGCTCACCCCTGCGGCCGGCGCTGACACCCTGAAGGGAAGCCGCACCGTCGCCACCCTGGTGCCGTGTCCCGGCGACGAGCCGGGTCCTCTGTCGCAGGCCATGACCGCGAATCGCGTCGGCAGCGCGGCGCCGGGAGTGCTTCCCATGCCCTGAGGGCGTCTGTGCAAACATGCACTGTGAGGGGCACAGGCGCCCCGGACGTCGGAGGTAGTGATGAACGCAGAGCAGAACGACAAGATGGCCAAGGGCGCGGGTTTCGTCGCCGCGCTGGACCAAAGTGGCGGCAGCACGCCCAAAGCGCTTCGGCTGTACGGCATCGCGGAGGACGAGTACTCCGGCGACGAGGAGATGTTCGAACTGGTGCATCAGATGCGTGCGCGCATCATCACCAGCCGCAGCTTCGACGGGAACCGGGTTCTCGCGGCGATCCTTTTCGAGAACACGATGGACCGTGACATCGAGGGCCGGCCGACCGCCGACTACCTGTGGGACGTCAAAAAGATCGTCCCGATCCTCAAGGTCGACAAGGGGCTGGCGGACGAGCAGGACGGCGCCAAGGTGATGAAGCCGATGCCGCAACTCGACGACCTGCTGTCGCGGGCGGTGGACAAGGGCATCTTCGGGACGAAGATGCGTTCGTTCATCACGCTGCCGGGCAAGGGGTTGGATGCCGTGGTCGAGCAGCAGTTCGAGGTGGCCCGGCAGATTCTGGCCGCCGGACTGGTACCGATCATCGAGCCCGAAGTCGACATCAAGAGCCCGCAGAAGGCCGAGGCCGAGGAGCAGCTGAAATCCCGCCTGCTCGACGGCGTGAGCGGGCTCGGCACCGAGCAGGCGGTCATGCTCAAGCTGACGCTGCCGGAACAGGACAACTTGTACGCCGAACTCGTCGAGCACCCCAAGGTGCTGCGGGTGCTCGCGCTGTCCGGCGGATACAGCCGCGACGAGGCCTGCGCGCGGCTGGCCCGCAACCGCGGGGTGGTCGCGAGTTTCTCGCGGGCGCTGACCGAGGGACTGACCGCTCAGCAGAGCGGCCAGGAGTTCGACACGATGCTGGACAAGTCGATCGCCGAGATCGCGGCGGCGTCCAACACCTGAGCTGGCTCTTGCCGCTATCCTCATAAAAACAGCGATATGGGGTGGCGACATGGACCGTGATCAGCTGATCGACCTCACGCGCCGCGCGCTGAAGTTGGCGCGCGACAGAACCACCGACCTCGCCCCCACCGAGTACACCGTGGCCGCCGCCGACTACACGTCCGCCGAGCGCCAAGCCCGCGACAGGGCGATGCTGCTCGACAGCCCACAACTTGTCGGCTATGCGTCCGAACTGCCCGCGCGGCGAACGTACTGCACCAAGACGGTGATGGGCCGTTCGGTGCTCATGACGCGGGGCTCCGACGGATCGGTCAAGGCGTTCGACAACGTGTGCCTGCATCGCCAGTCGCAGATCGCGTCGGGATGCGGCTCCGCGCGGCGGCTCTCCTGCCCGTACCACGCTTGGACATACGATCTGGACGGCAACCTCGTCGGCGTGCCCGGCAAGGAAGGATTTCCCGAGTCCACCTCGCGGGCAGCGCGTTTGACGCAGCTCCCGGCCACCGAGTACGCCGGATTCCTGTGGATCGGCCTCGATCCGCAGGCGCGGCTCGACGTCGCCGCGCACCTCGGGCCGCTGGGTGACGAGCTCGAGTCGTGGGGTATCGGGCACTGGTCGCCGCTCGGGGAGAAGGTGCTCGACACCCCGGTCAACTGGAAGCTTGCGATCGACACCTTCGCCGAGAACTACCACTTCGCGACCGTGCACAAGACGACGTTCGCGACGATCGCACGAAGCAACTGCACCGTGTTCGACGCGTTCGGCCCGCACCACCGACTTGTGTTCCCGCTCAACGGAATCTGCGACCTCGACGGTGTGCCGGAGGACCAGTGGGATCCGCTGCAGAACATGGTCGTCATCTACGCGCTGTTTCCCAACATCGTGTTGTCCGCGACCGTGGCCAACGGCGAGCTCTTCCGGGTGTATCCGGCCGACGGACCCGGCCGGTCGATCACCGTGCACCAGAACTCGACGCCACTGGACATCTCCGAGGAGTCGGTGGCCGCCGGCGCCCGCGCGGTGTTCGACTACGCCCACGCCACTGTGCGCGACGAGGACTACGCACTCGTCGCGGGCCTGCAGGCCAACCTCGAGTCGGGCGTGCGTGATCGGCTGGTGTTCGGCCGCAACGAGCCCGGACTGCAGCACCGGCATGCGTGCTGGGCGCAGACGATCGCCGGATCGCACCAGTAACAGCCGGCGGTCCGCCGCGGGTCGACGAGTTGCCGCTACGAGGGGGGCGATTCGGGGATCGGCCGGCGAAGGGCCGTGATCAGATCGTCGACGAGAGGGTGGACGTGGACGCCGGCCAGATACTCGACCGCCTCGTCTCTGCGGCCCTCCCGAATCAACGTCCGTAGCTCCCCGACGTCGTCGACGACGGTGGCCAGTACGTCGACCAGTTCCCAATCCCGGTACAGCCCAAGAGACCGCTCGTAAAAAGCGGAGCCGCTCACCGGTTTTCCGCCCATCGTCCCGTGATACCGGTACGGGCCTTCCATGTACTCGATCGGCAGGGCGTGCGCGGGCGCTGCCACCAACGGCTCTCCGGTGAGGTCGAGGCCGAGTTGCCGCGACGTGAGGCGATGCCGGTCAGGCAGGTACCGCGCGGCGGCCAACGGTGGGACGAGAGGGCGTACCTCTTCGGGCCAGCGGACATAACTGGTGACGTCCACCTCGATGTCGTCGGCGAATTCCGGTTCACCCTCGGGCGGGCTCGTGGTTGCACCCGAGAATGGCAGCAGAGCATTGCGATTCGTCCGGTCGAACTGGCGCCAGATGCTCAGGTCCACACCATTGGACAGGTGTATGGTGCGCCACTCGTGTGCGCGTGCACGCGGGTCGCCGTCCGTGCCGCCGCCGCCGGCATACCGCGGAAACCATTGCCGGTCAACATGACCGGCGGTTCCCCGGACATCCTCCGTCACGGAACCCCAGTGCAGGCTTCCGCTCATCGTCATGCCGGTCTGGAAGTACGAGTAGGTGTCGTCCTGCCCGAAGCAGGCGATCTTGCCGTGGAAGATCGGCCCGCCCAGCGGCACCGGAGCGCGGGTGGGCGTGACATCCAGCCGCAGCGCCATCGGTTCGCCGGCCGAATCGGCGCCGACGAGCGCGACGTCGTAGGCGAAGGGCTCGCCAGACGAGCGCCATACCGCTTCGCCGGCGCCGCTCTGGTAGCTGATGTCGAGACGGCCCTGCGCAGCGGACAGCTTCGGTGACGCGCGCCGCATGCTGGCCGGCGGCATGTCGTAGTCGGTGTACGTCCCGTAGGCGCCGTTGTCGAGATCGAACAATGCGAACGTGTAGAAGTCGGCGACGACGGCGTGGCCGGGGCGGTTCTTGTTGAAGATCGTCAGGAACGCGAACCGCCGGCCGCGCTGGCCCGTCAGCTCCGCAGCCAGAAACCAGGTGTCGGACTCGCAGTCGGGGTGTTGGCCCTCGGCGGCCGGGAAGCAGAACTGCGGGTCGCCGGGCACAAACTCGAACGGATACCGGCGCCAGTAGTCCATTTTTGCTAGGTTAGCAGCAATAGAACTTTGACCGGTTGCAAGGCGGTGGCGTGCATGAGATCCCTTGACTACGAACAGCTTTTCATCGGCGGGCGCTGGCAGGCGCCGTCCAGCGGCCAGACGATCTCGGTGATCTCACCTCACACCGAGCAGCCCATCGGTCAGACTCCGGAAGCGGCTCCCGCCGACGTCGACAAGGCCGTCACCGCCGCCCGGCACGCCTTCGACGACGGGCCCTGGCCCAGGCTTTCCCATGGCGAGCGGATAGCGAACATCGACAAGCTCACCGCGGTGTACTCGGCCCACGTGGACGAGATGGCGGACCTCATCACCGCCGAGATGGGCACCACGCGGTCCTTCAGCAGGCTCGGCCAGGCCGCCGGGGCGCTGGCGCAGATGCACCTCGCGATGGCTACCGCGCGGAGCTTTCCCTGGGCCGAGCGGCGCCAGGGACTGTTCGGCGAGGTCCATGTCCGACGGGCGCCGGCGGGCGTCGTCGGTGCGATCGTGCCGTGGAACGTGCCGCAGTTCTTGATCATGCCCAAGCTGATCCCGGCGTTGATCGCCGGCTGCACGGTGGTGGTCAAGCCGGCCCCCGAGACGCCGCTCGACGCGCTGTGGCTGGCGGAGATGCTGGAAGAGATCGACCTCCCCGAAGGCGTGGTGTCGATCATTCCCGGCGGCCGCGAGACCGGTGAGAGCCTCGTCCGTCACCCCGGGGTCGACAAGATTTCGTTCACCGGATCGTCGGCCACCGGCCGCAGGATCGCCGCGCTGTGCGGCGAACAGCTGAAACGGGTCAGCCTCGAACTCGGCGGCAAGTCCGCGGCGATCGTCCTCGACGACGCCGACCTCGACCACACCGTCACGGCGCTGAAGACCGCCAGCCTGATGAACAACGGACAGGCCTGCGTAGCCCAGACGCGCGTGCTGGTCAGCGAACGCCGCCACGACGAAGTCGTCGACGCGATGGCCGAGATGATGTCCGGCCTCCAGGTCGGCGACCCCACCGACGATGCCACCGACGTCGGACCCCTTGTCGCACAACGCCAGCAGCAACGCGTGCAGGGATACATCCGGGCCGGGCTGGACGAAGGCGCGCGGATCGTGGTCGGTGGCGCCGACGCGCCGTACGACCGCGGGTGGTATGTGCGCCCGACCTTGTTCACCGACGCGAACAACCAGATGCGCATCGCCCGGGAAGAGATCTTCGGCCCCGTCGTCACGGTGCTGACGTACACCGACGAGCGTGATGCGGTGCGCATCGCCAACGACAGCGACTACGGGCTCGCGGGTTCGGTGTGGACCGCCGACACCGCCCACGGTCTGGAGATCGCCGAGCAGATCCGCACCGGCACGTACGGCATCAACATGTACACACTCGACACCAGTTGCCCCTTCGGCGGATTCAAGCAGTCCGGCATCGGCCGCGAGTTCGGCGCAGAGGGACTGTCGGAATACGTCGAGCTGCAAACCACGGTGAGCGCCGGCAAGCTGCCGGAACTCACCTGAGCAGCTCGAGCGTCACTTCGGCGGAGCAGCGCACCTCGCCGCGCTGGTTGAGGACCGTGATCTCCAGGTCCGCCAGACATCGGCACGCCTCGCACCGCTTGGCGGTGACGCGGCCGCACCCGACCATCGAGTCCTCGGCGTAGATCGGTCCCAGCATCCTCATCTTGCGCCGCACCACCCGGCTGTACGGACCCGCCCAGCCGGTGGCCACCCGGTCGACGAAGCCGGCGATGTGCATCGTGTTGACGAAAATCGTCGGATGCCCGTGGGTCCTGGCGTATTCGGGGTCGTGATGCGCGGGAAAGTAATCCCACGTCGCACCGGCGTTCATCACCACCCGCTGATAGCTGATGAGGTCGACAACCTCGGGAAGATCGGCCGGCACCACGATCTCGTCCCACCTCATGGCGGCACAGAAACGAAGCGGAACAGCGTGTTTCGGCTCGTGGCCACGACCGTGCCGTCGTCGCGGCGATAACACTCGCAGGTCTCGACGAAGTGGCCGGCGCCCAGTCGCGTCGTCTTCTCCGGTGACACCGACACGACTTCCTCGACGACGCTGAGCCGATCGCCTTCCCGGATCGGGGCTCCGAACTCGGCTTCGTTGGACGCGTTGATGAAGGTGGTGCCCGGCAGCGGCACCCGCAGCGCGATCGATGTCGCGCGCAGCCGGCTCGACGGCAACCAGGGCGGTGGAATCATCAGGCCGATCAGCAGCGCGGGCGGGGCGAGGAGGCCGCCCCACACCCGGGCGGCGAAGTCGTCGTCCCAATACGCCGGGTTCTCGTCGCGCACCAGCGCCGCGAAATGCTGAATTCTGGCCGCGCTCACCGCTGTTCCGGTGTACCGCGGCTCGGTTCGAGCGCCGACCATCTTCACGGCGTCCTGGTAGCTGCCGAAGGCCAACTCGTAGCTCACACCGGATCCCACGTCAGATCGCGGGATGCGAAGTACCAACCGCCCCGCTCGTAGGTCAGCCGATCGGAATACGTTCCGGTGGCGCGCAGTTCGGCTCCAAGGAACAGCAATGCGACGCAGTGCTGGGTGGCGTCCACGCCGTCGACCATGATTTCGTGGTCGACGGTGACCAGCCGCTGCCCGTCGCCGCCGTCGAATGCCGCGCGCAAGTCGGTGAACGTCTCCCCCGCCCGGGTGTACGTCGCCCCGGAGTGGCGGAAGGTGGTGACCCAGCCGGCCAGGTCTCCGGCCGAGTACAGCCGGTTGTGCCGCGCGTTCAGGGTGAGGATGGCGGCGCGGCCGGCCAATCCGTCGAGCACGTACTGCTGCTGGTACGTCAGGGACATGTTTGGCTCTCCTAGCGAGTCAGTATGTAGTCGTGGGCCTCTCGGTCCCACGCGCCGTTCCCGAGGCCTCGGCTGCGCAGCACGTCCTTGCGCACCCGTCCGATCACGTTCTTGGGTATCTCGTCGAGCACTTCGAGGTACCGGGGCACACAG
The DNA here is from genome assembly GCA_049280695.1 of Mycobacterium sp. Lineage (GTDB taxonomy): Bacteria > Actinomycetota > Actinomycetes > Mycobacteriales > Mycobacteriaceae > Mycobacterium. Next base: position 2,587 of record JBAPQQ010000765.1, on the reverse strand, counting down.
AAGTACGGCATCCGTGCGGCACAGAAGTCGAGCAGCTCGGCGTGCTCGAGGCATGCCCCCGGTTGCAGAGTGACGACCAGCAGAATGTCGTCCTCACCCAACTCGCTGGGCACGGCGATCGCTGCGGCCTCCGACACCGCGGGATGACGCGTCGCCGTCGCTTCGATCTCCAGAGAGGACACGTTTTCGCCGCGGCGGCGCAGGCAGTCCTTGACGCGGTCGACGTAGGTGAGGTTCTGGTCGTCGTCGAGGGTGCCGAGGTCGCCGGTGCGGAACCACTCCGGATGCGGCTCGACCCGCAACTCTGGTCCGCCCTTGGCCACGTAGCCCTCGCTCATCGCATGGGGATACCTTGCCCGGCAGACGATCTCACCGACAACCCCGGGCGGAACGGGCTGGCCCCCGGTGTCGACGACACGAACGTCGAACGCCGGATTCGCGGTTCCGGACGTCCCCGGCACACCTTCGTCGGAAACCGGCTTGACTGCGATCGGGAACGCCTCGGTGAGTCCGTACATCGTGACGACGCGGCACTTGTAGCGCTGCTCGACGCCGCGGTAGAGGTCAGCCGGGATCGGGGCGGCCGAGATGAACCGCAAACCCAGGCCGGCGTCGCGCGGCTGGCGCGGCTGATTCCACAACATCGACAGCATCGCGCCCGCTCCGGCGAAACCGACTGCGCCGCAGGCGCGGACGTCGTCCCACGCCAGGCCCGGGTGGAAGCCGTCGGCCAGCACGGTCGTGCCGGCGACCAGCATCGGCGCCAGCACGCTCGGTGCGGCGCTGAGGTGGAACAGGGGCATCGCTGTCCACACCACCTCGCCGGCACCGAACTCCCACGAGGACGCGACGGCCGCTGCCACCGAGAACAGGTAATGCCAGCTGGTGGCAACGGCTTTCGACGCGCCGGTGGTTCCGGAGGTGAAGAACAGCGCGGCGAGGTCGCCAGGCTCGGCCGCTGCTGCCCGCACATCGGTGGCGGCCGCTCGTAGCTGCTCCGACAGCGAATCACCCACCACCAGAATGCGTTCGGCGGACTCGACCCGATGCGCGCGTTCGCTGTCGGTGAGCACGACCGCGGCGCGGGACAGTCGCAATGCATGCGCCAGGAACTCGCCCTTGTTGGCCGCGTTCACGGCGGCTGTCACCGCGCCGATCCGCGCGGCGCCGAGAAAGAAATACACCCATTCGGGACAGGTGCCGGTGAACAACGCGACGGTCTGCCCGCGCCGGATGCCGAGCTCGGCCAGGATGTTGGCTGCCGCGCAAGACCTTTCCCGCATCTGCTCGAACGTCACCGGCGTACCGCCGATCGACATCATCACGCGGTCGCCGCACTGCTCTGCCCGCTGATCGAGCACGGACGGCACCGTGAACCGTTCCACCCCGAACGATGCCGGGCCGATCGGCATTACGCGTGTGCCGCCGCCGGATCGGGTGCACCGTCGGCGGTATACCCGAAGTCTGCCGGCGATGCCTCCTCGCCCGGATAGAACCGGTGCGCCCACCGCCGCAGCGCGGCATAGTCTCGCGCTTCCTCGGGCGCCAGGTTGGGCTTTTCGAGGTACTTCATGTTCTCCCAGGTGAAGAAGTCTTGTTTGATGACTTCCTGTTGCAGCGCCAGGAACCGTGCGGCCCGGCCGGTGGGCTCGTCGCCGGACTCGCCGGGCTCGCGAACCGACGCCTGGGTGTAGAAGTAGTCGGTGTAGTCCTCGTCGACCGGAGTCTGACCGGTCACCTGAATCGTCGCGACCAGCTCGGACGGAAAGCGCACGACGCCCAGCCCGAGCGAGTAGTTGTCGTAGATGATCTTGGCGTCCACCGGGCCGTCGGGCGTCAGCCACGTCTTTGCCCGGCCTCCACCGAAATTCGCGTTCACCGTCGCGTGCAGGTGATAGCCGGAGACGTCGAACGAGGCGGTGTTCGCGGGGCTGTCGGCCTTGTGCACGTACTGCACGTGGTACGGATCGGCGGCGTTCTCGATGATCATCTGCGGGTGCACCTTGACCCGGTTGCGCATCCGGCTGTGCGGGTGCAGCGGGTAGTACTCGTCCGTCTCTAGTTCGGGCAGCACGGGCGGCTCCCAGTACGGCGCGCGGCCGTGCCGCTCATGCCAGACCAAGACGAAGCCGTACCACTCCTTCGCGGGATAGGTGCGAACGCGGACATTGTTCTTGCAGCCGATCTTGCTGTACGGGATCAGCGCATTCGTGCCGTCACCATTCCAGTGCCAGCCGTGCCAAGGGCAGACGATGTGCTCGCCCTCGACGGTGCCGCCCACGCCCATGTTGGCACCGAGGTGCTGGCAGTAGGCGTCGAGCACATGGATGCGACCCGACGCGGTCCGGAAGATCACCAGTTCTTCGCCGAAATAGTGCGCACGCTTCACCTGGCCCGCGGCGAGGTCTGAGGCGAACCCGACGACGAACCAGCCTGTCGGAAACCGGTATGGCGACAGGCTGATCCCGCCCGGGCCAAACTCGCGTTCCGACGGATCGATCACTGAGTCCGTCACCAGGTCCTCCGTTCCGGCACTTTATCGCCTATCTTTAGTATTTTAGGATGATGGGTCAAGGGCGCTCTTCTC
>JBAPQQ010000764.1:0-6000 GCA_049280695.1 Mycobacterium sp. | reverse complement strand
GGCAACGGACAGAAGAGAATTCATCATGCCAACCGCGCCTGCCCGGCAACTCCCCGTGCCGATGCAGCAGACGCTGTTTTGACGCGGTGCTAAGCGTCGGCGGCGAGAGCGCGGTCGAGCTGTGCTGCCACCGGTTCAGAACGGTGGCCATTCGGCTGGTGCGCCTGCTTGTCGCGTCGCAACTCGTCGGTCAAGTGCCGGATCTGGGCTTGGAGTTGCTCGATGTTCGCCACCGTCGCAGTCTGATTCGCCTTGTCGTCGTCGGAGACGCGTTGCACGATCCACGACGCCAGTGTGGCGGTGATCGACCCGACGAGGCTTATCCCACCGATCATCAGCAAGACGGCGATAACTCGCCCGCCTGCTGTCACCGGTGTCAGGTCGCCGTACCCGACCGTGGTGATGGTGGCGAAGGACCACCACACGGCCTTGCCGAACGTGTCGATCTGGATGTCGGGAGCGCCGCGCTCGTACGCCAGAATCGCCAGGGACCCGGCGTAGACCAATAGCGCAGCCGCGGAAAAGGTGTACACCACGACGCGGCCGCGGATGGCGTGGCCAACCGCTCTGTGCAGGACGCCGACCAGCATGACCAGCCTCAGTAGCCGCAGCGGGCGCAGCAACGGGAGTGCGACGACCGCCAAGTCGGACTCCCCTAAGGTTCCGGTCTGGTCGGTAGTTCTTCTAAAGAAAAGTACCCAGACTTCGGACCGGCAAATCGTGGGCCGTCTGAGGTGGTGCGACGTTTCTAGATGGCCTGGCGGCCGACGTTCTTCTGGATGTATTCCTCGAGCAGCTGAGCGGCCAGGATCTCGATCCTCGATTCGATCGAGGACGCCAGGGTTCCGGCGACGGACGCCACTGCCTGGGTGCGGAACCGGACGAGCATCGTGATCAGCTCGGCGACTTCGGTGTCCTGCGGCAGCGCTTCTCCGGGCTTGATCAACCCGGCCACATGCTCGGCACCGGCCTGCACCAGGATGCCGCTGATCTCGTCGACCAGCGGCGAGATCAGCTCGTGCAGGTCGATCAGCTTGTCGAGGCTGATGCCGTAGGCACTGATCTCGGTGAACGCGTCAATCAGCTTGGGCCGCAACACCGTTGCGCGGTCTCCATCCACCTTTATCAGGTGAAGGTCCACCAGCCTGGTGAATGATTCGTCGTCGCCGATGAGCCGCTGCACCTCGGCGAGCCGACGGGTCTCGGGCTTCTCCGCGGCCCAGGTCCCCACCAGAGCGGTCTCCAGGCCGAGCACGTCGGCGAGGTCCTTGCCCTCCTCCCAGGCGCTGAGCATCTCGTGGACGTGGGCCAGCGTGTAGCCGCGATCCAGCATCGACGTGATCAGCCGAAGCCTGGTCAGGTGGCTGTCGTTGTACAGCGCGATCCGGCCGACCCGCAGCGGCGGCGGCAGAAGACCGCGGTCGCGATACACCCGGATGTTGCGGGTGGCCGTCCCTGCGATGCGTGCCAGGTCTTCGATGCGGTACTCCCCGGACTGGCTGCTGCCGTACGGCTCTCGGGTCGCGGCGTCGAACAGCTGGGCCACCGCGTTTTCCACGAGGTCACGGGACTGCCGGCGAACCCGCCCCGGCGCGCGCCGCAGATTGGCCAGCACGGCGGCGATCCCGACGGCGGCCGGCCGGTCCGCGGGCATGTCAGGCCGGCGACCGCGTGGCCGGGCGGGCCGGAAGCTCGCGTGCCGCGCGGTAGTGGTCGAGCCGGAAGGTACGCATCTGCCGAAGATACTGCGTGGCGAATCCCGGGTACATCGCGGCGTTGAAGCCGTCCCCGGTGAGGTACCAGCTGCTGCAGCCCGACATCCAGGTGGTGCCTTTCAGGCGCCGCTGAATGCTGTCGTTGTGGCGACGCTGGACGTCCTCGCGGACATCGAGATATCGCAGGTTTTCCCGCAGGATCGTGGTGATCGCGCTCACCGCGTAGTCCAGTTGGCCCTCGACGTAGGCGAGCAGGGAATTGTGGCCGGGTCCGGAGTTTGGCCCTGTCATGAAGAACAGGTTCGGGTAGCCGTGGGTGTTGATGCTCTTGTATGCGTGGGCGCCACCGGCCCATTCCGCGGCCAGACAGCGGCCACCCAGACCGGTCACCGGAAACGGCGGTCCCTTCAGGTGCACGTCGTAGCCGGTGGCGAACACGATGGCATCCAGGTAGTGCTCGATGCCGTCGCTGGTGCGCACCCCGGCCGGGCTCAGCGTGGCGATCGGCCAGTCGATCAGCTTGCAGTTGGCGCGTTGCAGTGCCGGGTAGTAGTCGCTGGAGATCAGCATTCGCTTGCAGCCGGGCGTGAAGCCGGGCGTGAGCTGGCGGCGCAGCCACGGATCCTTGACCGCGCGCCGCAGGTGCAGCTTGCCGAGCTGGGCCACCACCGACGTCAGCGGTGAATTCCACACCAGCGCAACCGCACTCGCCTCGTGACCCCAGAACAGGGCCTCCCGGGCCAGGTGCTGGGCCGCGGGTACCTTGGCGAAGAGTGCCTGCACCGCCGGTGGGGTGATCGGGTTCAAGCGCGGCAGCACCCAGCCGGGAGTGCGCTGGAACACCTTGACGAACTCGGCCTGCTTGACCAGTTCCGGCACGATCTGGACCGCGCTGGCGCCGGTACCGATCACGCCGACGCGCTTGCCCGCGAAATCGTAGTCGTGGTCCCAGCGGGCGCTGTGGATCTTGTGTCCCCGGTAGCTGTCCATGCCGCGGATATCCGGCAGGCTCGCGTCGGTCAGCGGCCCGGCGGCCAGCACCACGGTGCGTGCGCGGAATGTCCTGCGCTGCTTGGTCGTTACCGTCCATACGCCGGCGTTCTCGCCGAAGGTCAGGCCGTCGACTTCGGTGCCGAAGCGGATGCGCCGGCGCAGGTCGAACTGGTCGGCCATCTCGTCGATGTGCCGACAGATCTCGGCGCCCGACGGATACGCGCTGGACCAGTTCGGGTTCTTCGCGAATGAGAACGAGTACAGCAGCGACGGGATGTCACAAGCGATGCCGGGATAGGTGTTGTCGCGCCAGGTGCCGCCGACGCGGTCGGCACGTTCGAGGATGACGACGTCGTCGACGCGGGCTCCGGCCAGTTTGATCGCAGCGCCCAGACCGCTGAACCCGGCTCCGACGATCAGCGTCGAGTAGATGTGATCGGGCATCTGAACCCCCTTACGCCGCAGGCTCGTGGGTGAGTTCTTTGAACCAGCTGGGGACCGGCCGCAGCAGCGCCCTGGGATAGCGGTCGGACAGCCACACCATGGAGTTGGCCAGCAGATGGTAGGGGTGGTGAGGGTTGACCACCATTGCGGCGTGGCGCTTGAGCACCTGGTAGGCCGGCACGCGCCACGTGAAGTCGCCGCGCCCGCCGAGCTGCTTGAACCGCATCATGGCGTTGTAGAGGCGCTCGGGATCCATTCCCATGCCGACGATCTCGTTGCGCACCCGGTTGAGCAGCGGCACGTACATCAGCACCCCGATGATGAGCCCCGGCGTGGCGACGTTGCCCACCAACTGGATCGCGAGCCGGCGCGCGGTAGCCTGCCCGATCATGTCGAGCACCTCGAAATCGACCACGAGATGGCGCGACTCGTCGTTGTTGATCTTCTCGAACACCTCATGGCACACCGGGTCGTGCACTTGCTCGAGCAGGAACTTGAGCAGCGCGCCGTCGAGAGCCACTTCGAGCATCGGGATCACGGTGCCCAGCACCGACAGTGGCATGGCGTCGGAATAGCGGTCCAACCACTCGATCGCCAACCGGATGTTGACATTGGGCTCCGGCATCTCGCCGTCCTCGAGCATGTCCCACCGCTTCATCAGCGCCAGCTCGGCGTTCGCGTGTCGCTGCTCTTCGGCATGGAAATAGCGGTAGATCTCTGCGATCGTCGGCGTCGGAGCCTTCTTGGCCAGCGCGGCGAACCCCCGCGCCCCGATGTTCTCGATCCAGCACAGGTCCGCCATGAACGCCTTGAGCCTGGGCCGGAACTCGTCGCTGATGGTTTCGGCTCCGGGCGCCTCCCAGTCGATGTCGGCCAGCGCCCACTGCCTGTCCTTGATTTTCTCCAGCATGGTGTCCATGTCGATGGCCACGACGACCTCCTAGGGGTTGACGTTTCCGATGCGCGCGAGCAGACCGGCACCGCGCGTGTAGGAGCTCGGCGCGAAGCGCTTGATGCCCCAGCCGATCCGGGCGTCCGGTTGCGGCATGCAGTACAGGCCGCCACGGTCGTGAGTGTCCAGGCACGACTTCGCGACGCGCGACGCGGAAAACCCGGTCCATCGCATCAGCGTGTGGGCCAGGTTGCCCGATTGCTCTGTGATGCGTCCGGATTCGACGATCTTGGTCTTGACGAACGTCGGGCACAGCACGGTGACGCTCACACCGGTGCCGGACAGCTCGGCGGCCAGCGTCTCCGACAGCGACAGCACGCCGGCCTTGCTGACGTTGTAGGCGGCCATGTTCGGTGCCGCGCCATAGGCCGCAGCGGAGGCGACGTTGATGATGCCGCCGTAGCCGGCCGCCCGCAGGATCGGCGTGAACACGTGGCAGCCGTAGATGACGCCCCACAGGTTGATTCCGAGCACCCATGTCCAGTCGTCGAGCGACAACTCGCCGATCGGGTCTCCGCCCGAGCCGACGCCCGCGTTGTTCACCACGAGCGTGGGCGCGGCGCCGAACCAGTCCTGCGCCTGGGCGGCCAGTCGTGACACGTCGTCGACGCTGGAGACGTCGCAGCGCACCGCGACGGCCGCGCCGCCTTCGTCGGTGACCGCGTCGGCGGTCCGCTGAGCCGACAGCTCGTCGATGTCACTGCAGACCACCCGTCCGCCCCGGCGGCCCAACTCGACCGCGAACGCGGCGCCGATGCCGCTGCCGGCGCCGGTGACCACGGCCGACGCGTTTCGGCTACGTCTGGGGGAGAGGCCGAGCTGGCCGAATGTCAGTGCGCTGGCGATCGCCGCCCCGCGCGACCGCGCCGGGCCTCGAGTGGGGACCGCGTCGTCGTAGGCCACCGATCAATACAATGGCTAATGGTGCCATTTGTCAATGGCACAGTTGCGGCGGATTCGCCCCGGGCCGGCCGACGGCGCGAGGTCAGATCACCCGTTGTCGAGATCGGATGCGGCAAATGTGTTGCAGCGCTGCGGATCACCTGTCTGGTAGCCGACGGTGAACCAGTGCTGGCGCTGCTCGGAGGAGCCATGCGTCCACGATTCCGGGTTCACTCGTCCGGTCGACTGCTTCTGGATCCAGTCATCGCCGACGGACGACGCAGCGGATAGGGCGTCTTGGATGTCTCGATCGGTGAGCGGGTTGAGGTAGGGCGTGCCGTCCTTCTGCTTGACGGTCGACGCGTAGTGCGCCCAGATCCCCGCGTAGCAGTCGGCCTGCAACTCCGTGCGCACACCGGCGCCCGATTCCCCCTGAGCAGCGCCCGGCCGTTGGGCGCGGCCGAGGTCTCCGAGCAGGTTCTGCACATGGTGGCCGTATTCGTGGGCCACGACGTACTCCTGCGCGAAGGGGCCTCCGCTGGAACCGAATTGGTCGACGAGCACCTGAAAGAAGTCGGTGTCGAAGTACGCGGTCTTGTCGGCAGGGCAGTAGAACGGGCCGACCTCCGTGGTGGCGCCGCCGCAGGCGGTTTGTACCGACCCCGAGAACAGATGAACCTCGGGCCGGGTGTATCCCCGGAGCACATCACTCCAGACCGCGTCCACCGAGTTACCCGTTGCGATGATCCGGCACCCCAGGATGTTGTTGGCGTCCGCTCCGGTCTTGCATTGGCTGATGTCGAAGCCGCCCACTTCCTGCTGCTGACCGGGCTGCGGCGCAGTGGTGACGCTGCTCGGGTCCACGCCGAGCAGCAGAGCGACGACCAGGATCACCAGCCCGCCGACGCCGCCGCCGATCGCCAGACCGCGGCCGCCCGGGCCTCCGCCGCTGCTCGACGCAGTGCTCGTGTCGATCTGCATGCCCTCGTTGAAGGTCATCGCACCGCTCCATCG
>JBAPQQ010000763.1:0-16116 GCA_049280695.1 Mycobacterium sp. | reverse complement strand
GCAGCGCGACCGGTTCCTGTTCAAGCTCAACATCGACTACCCGTCGCCCGAGGAAGAACGCGAGATCATCTACCGGATGGGCGTCAAGCCGCCGGAACCCAAGCAGATCCTCGCGCCCGGCGACCTGTTGCGGCTTCAGGACGTCGCCAGCAATGTCTTCGTCCACCACGCTCTCGTCGACTACGTGGTGCGCGTCGTCACCGCCACCCGGCGGCCGGACCAGTTCGGCATGCCCGACGCCAAGGCCTGGATCGCCTACGGAGCGTCGCCGCGCGCGTCACTGGGCATCATCGCGGCGGCCCGGGCCCTGGCGCTGGTCCGCGGCCGTGACTACGTGATCCCGCAGGACGTCATCGAGGTCATTCCCGACGTGCTGCGCCACCGCCTGGTGCTGACGTACGACGCGCTCGCCGACGAGGTGTCGCCGGAGACCGTGATCACCAGGATCATGCAGACCGTCGCCTTGCCGCAGGTGAATGCGATTCCGCAGCAAGGGCATTCGGTGCACCCCGTGGTGCCTGCTGCGGCGGCTGCGGCTAGCGGTCGGTGAGTGCGTCCGCCGGTCGGACCGTCGACCTCCCGTCGCTGCAGCGCGGTCAGATTCGCGACCCGGAGCTGTCGGCGGCGCTGCGCAAGCTGGAGCTGACGGTCCGGCGCAAGCTCGACGGCGTGTTGCACGGCGACCACCTCGGACTCATACCCGGGCCCGGGACGGAGCCGGGCAAGTCGCGGCTCTACCAGCCGGGCGACGACGTCCGGCGGATGGACTGGTCGGTCACCGCACGCACCACCCACCCGCACGTGCGGCAGATGATCGCCGATCGCGAGCTGGAGACATGGCTGGTGGTCGACATGTCGGCCAGCCTGGACTTCGGGACCACGGGGTGCGAGAAGCGCGACCTCGCAGTGGCCGCCGCGGCGGCGATCGCGTTCCTCAACAGCGGGGGCGGCAACCGGCTGGGTGCGCTGATTGCCAACGGCCAGAACATCATTCGGGTGCCCGCGCTTTCCGGCCGGATGCACGAGCAGACGTTGCTGCGGGCGATCGCGACGTCACCGCAGGCTCCGGTCGGGGTCCGCGGGGATCTCGCTGCCGCGATCGACGACCTGCGCCGCCCCGAGCGGCGGCGGGGGATGGCGGTGATCATCAGCGACTTCCTGGGGCCGATCAACTGGATGCGCCCGCTGCGGGCGATCGCCGGCCGGCACGAGGTGCTGGGCATCGAAGTCCTCGACCCCCGCGACGTCGAGCTGCCCGACGTCGGCGACGTGATCCTGCAAGACGCCGAGACCGGCGTGACCCGGGAGTTCACCATCGACGCCACGCTGCGTGACGACTTCGAAAGGGCTGCCGCAGCGCACCGGGCCGAGGTGGCCCGTACCCTGCGCCGCTGCGATGCCCCCTTGCTGTCCCTGCGCACCGATCGCGACTGGATCGCCGACGTGGTGAGGTTCGTGAACAACAGGCGTCGGGGAGCGCTGGCCGGGCGATGAGCGCCCGTGCGACCGAAATGACACCGCTGAAATGACAAGGCCTGATTACGTGCGTGTAATGACACGGTTCGGATCCGCATGAACGTGCCGCTCCTGGGGCCGATGACGATGACGGGCTTCGCCCATCCGTGGTGGTTCCTTTTCTTCGTGGTGATCATCGGCCTGATCGTCGCGTACATCCTGGCGCAGCTGGCCCGCCAGCGCCGCGTGCTGCGGTTCGCCAACATGGAACTGCTGGAAAGTGTTGCGCCACAACGCCCTAACCGGTACCGGCACGTACCCGCGGCGCTGCTGATGGTATCGCTGGTGCTGTTCACGATCGCGATGGCCGGGCCGACGCGGGATGTCCGCATCCCGCGCAACCGCGCCGTGGTCATGCTGGTGATCGACGTGTCGCAGTCGATGCGCGCCACCGACGTCGAACCGAGTCGGCTGGCCGCGGCCCAGGATGCGGCCAAGCAGTTCGCCGACGAGCTGACTCCCGGCATCAACCTCGGGCTGATCGCCTACGCCGGCACGGCGACGGTGCTGGTGTCGCCGACGACCAACCGGGACACCACCAAAGCCGCGATCGACAAGTTGCAGCTGGCCGATAGGACGGCCACGGGCGAAGGCATCTTCACCGCGTTGCAGGCGATCGCGACCGTCGGCGCGGTGATCGGCGGCGGCGACGAACCGCCGCCCGCCCGCATCGTGCTGTTGTCCGACGGCAAGGAGACGGTGCCGTCCAACCCCGACAACCCGAAGGGCGCCTACACCGCGGCTCGCACCGCCAAGGACCAGGGAGTGCCGATCTCGACGATCTCGTTCGGCACGCCCTACGGGTATGTCGAGATCAACGACCAGCGCCAGCCGGTGCCCGTCGACGACGAGATGCTCAAGAAGATCGCCGAGCTTTCCGGCGGCGAGTCCTACAACGCCGGCACGCTGTCGGAGTTGCGCAACGTCTACGCGACACTGCAGCAGCAGATCGGCTACGAGACCATCAAGGGCGACGCCAGCACGGGGTGGCTGCGGCTGGGTTCGCTGGTGTTGGCCTGTGCCGCGGTGGCGGCGCTGCTGATCAACCGCCGCCTGCCCACCTAGGTTGCGCCGAGATTGCATTCCGCGTGGTCGCCACTCGCACTTTCCCGCGCCAGTTGCAACGTCGGCGATTTCGGACTGACGCAGCGGACACGTTAAGTTGACGGGCATGACTGCGGAGGTGAGCGGGAAAGCAGAAGCTGCCCGGCCAGCTTTCGTGGCGCGGTCGGTGCTGGTGACGGGCGGAAACCGCGGCATCGGGCTCGCGGTCGCCCGGCGCCTGGCCGTCGACGGGCACAAGGTGGCCGTCACGCACCGCGGCTCGGGCGTGCCAGACGAGGACCTGTTCGCGGTCGAGTGCGACGTCACCGACAACGAGGCCGTCGACCGCGCCTTCAAAGAGGTCGAGGAGCACCAGGGCCCGGTCGAGGTGCTCGTGGCCAACGCCGGCGTCGCCGCTGACGCGTTCCTCATGCGGATGACGGTCGAGAAGTTCGAGAAGGTCATCGACGCAAACCTCACCGGGGCGTTCCGGGTGGCTCAGCGGGCGTCGCGCACCATGCAGCGGAAACGGTTCGGCCGGATGATCTTCATGGGTTCGGTTTCCGGAACGTGGGGCATCGGCAACCAGGCCAACTACGCGGCCTCCAAGGCCGGTCTGATCGGCATGGCCCGCTCGATCGCCCGGGAACTGTCGAAAGCCAATGTCACCGCGAACGTGGTGGCACCCGGGTATATCGACACCGAGATGACCCGCGCGCTGGACGAGAGGATTCAGCAGGGAGCGCTGGATTTCATCCCGGCCAAGCGGGTCGGCACCGCCGAGGAGGTCGCCGGGGTGGTCAGCTTTTTGGCGTCCGAGGATGCCAGTTACGTCTCCGGTGCGGTGATCCCGGTCGACGGCGGCATGGGCATGGGCCACTGAGAGGACTCGACATGGCAGATCTGCTCGCAGGCAAACGGATCCTGGTCACCGGGATCATCACCGACTCGTCGATCGCGTTCCACATCGCGCGGGTGGCGCAGGAGGCGGGCGCGGAATTGGTGCTGACCGGATTCGACCGGCTGCGTCTGATCCAGCGCATCGTCGACCGGCTGCCGCAGCCCGCGCCGCTGCTGGAGCTCGACGTGCAGAACGAGGAGCATCTGTCGACGCTCGCCGAGCGGGTCACTGAGGTGATCGGCGAGGGCAACAAGCTCGACGGCGTGGTGCACTCGATCGGCTTCATGCCGCAGACCGGGATGGGCGTGAACCCGTTCTTCGACGCGCCGTTCGAGGACGTCGCCAAGGGCATCCACATCTCGGCGTACTCGTACGCGTCGCTGGCCAAGGCGCTGCTGCCGATCATGAACCCCGGCGGCGGGATCGTCGGCATGGACTTCGACCCGACCCGCGCGATGCCGGCCTACAACTGGATGACGGTGGCCAAGAGCGCGCTGGAATCGGTCAACCGGTTCGTCGCGCGCGAGGCCGGAAAATTCAGTGTCCGGTCCAATCTCGTTGCCGCGGGGCCCATTCGGACGTTGGCCATGAGTGCGATCGTCGGCGGGGCGCTCGGTGAGGATGCCGGCGCTCAGATCCAGCTACTCGAAGAGGGCTGGGATCAACGAGCTCCCGTCGGCTGGAACATGAAGGATCCCACGCCGGTCGCGAAGACGGTGTGCGCACTGCTGTCCGACTGGCTGCCTGCGACCACCGGAACGGTGATCTACGCCGACGGTGGCGCAAGCACGCAGTTGCTTTGAGCGATAACGACTTCGACGCCCTCCTGCTGCTGTCGTTCGGCGGGCCGGAGGGGCCGGATCAGGTGCGGCCGTTCCTGGAGAACGTCACCCGCGGCCGCGGGGTGCCGCCGGAGCGGCTCGGCGCCGTCGCGCAGCACTACCTGCATTTCGGTGGCGTGTCGCCGATCAACGGCATCAACCGCGCGCTGATCGGGCAGATCCGGCAACTGACCGACCTGCCGGTCTACTTCGGCAACCGCAACTGGGAACCGTACGTCGAGGACACCGTCACACGGATGCGTGACGACGGCGTCCGTCGTGCCGCGGTGTTCGCCACGTCGGCGTGGGGCGGCTATTCGGGCTGCCGGCAGTATCTCGAGGACATCGCCCGCGGACGGCATGCCGCCGGCGACGGCGCTCCGGAGCTGGTCAAGCTTCGGCAGTATTACGACCACCCGCTGCTGGTGGAGATGTTCGCCGACGGGATCGCCGCTGCCGCTGCGACCGTCCCCGCCGAAGCTCGGCTTGTGTTCACCGCTCACTCGATTCCGGTTGCCGCGCAGGACAAGTGCGGATCGAATCTCTACGCTCGGCAAGTCGCCCACGCTTCGGCGCTCGTCGCGGCGGCATCGGGATATCGCGCATACGACCAGGTGTGGCAGTCGCGTTCGGGGCCGCCGCAGGTGCCCTGGCTGGAACCCGACGTCGGCGACCACCTGACCGCGTTGGCCGCCGACGGCACCGAAGCGGTGATCGTCTGCCCGATCGGCTTCGTGGCCGACCATATCGAGGTCGTCTGGGATCTCGACCACGAGCTGCGCCGGCAGGCCGAGGCGGCGGGCATCGCGTTCGCCCGCGCGTCGACACCCAACGCCGACCGTCGGTTCGCAAGGCTGGCACTGGATCTGGTCGACGAGGTCCGCGACGGCCGGGAGCCGGTGCGTGTATCTGCCGCGAACCAGCCTCCGCTGCAGGGGTTCTCGGTCAACGGCACGCCCTGCACGCCGACCTGCGCGGGCTAGCGGTGCCAGGCCGAATGGAGGATCGCATTGACCGCGGCGATCCGCGCGGCACGGACCACCGCCGACAACGGCTTCAAAGCATCACTGGCGATCTGCGCCTCGGTCAGCGCCTGCGTGCCCGCCGGCATCAATCCAGAGCTGACCGCCAGGATCGCGTCGACGTGAGCAGCGTTCTCCAGCACCCGCAGCGCCCGTGACGGCGCGCCGTCGGGAACGCGGTGCGCACGCCCGGATTCCAGCAACTGCTCGACCATGCCGCGCGGGTCGGCCACGTCGAACCCCGGGCGGATCGCCATGAGCGCGTCGGCCGCCGACCGCACCGCGGAGCGCAACGCGTACTCGGCCTCGCCCAGATCCATCTGATCGGATAGCGGCGCGCCCGGCAGCGAATAGACCGTCCAGACCACAGCCTGGGGCAGGGCGGCGTCAGATTCGTCGTCGCCGTAGTCGAATTCGGGCACCAACCCGACGGCAGTGCCCGGCGGCCCCGCCACGATCACCGCCTCGCCGGCCGCGAGAGCGTCGTACTCGAACTGCGTGCCGGCCGCCAGGCCGCGCACGTCGCCGGGGACCGGGAGCGCGACGCTGACGGGTGATGAGCCGGCACCGGCACGCGAGGCGGTGGTGCGCAACGTCTGCAGCAGCATGACGGCGCTGGCGTCGTCGAGATCCGGCCACGGCAGCCCGGTGTGGCCGGCCGTCACGGAATCGTATGCGGCGATCAAATGCCTTGGCGCCCAGAGTGATAACGCGTCGAGCACGTCGTCGGGCGCGGCCGAGCCGGCGAGCCAGGCATTGGCCCACACCGACAGCGACACGCTGGGGCACCACATGAAGCCAGAGTGTAATAGTTCGCGGCGGTGCCGGCCGGTTACGCGTTAGGCTGGCGTCATGCCTGTGGCGCTGATATGGCTGATCGCCGCGTTGGCGTTGGCGGGCGCCGAGGTGCTGACGGGCGACCTGTTCCTGCTGATGCTCGGCGGTGGCGCGGTTGCGGCGGCCGGGACGAACTGGTTGTTCGGCTGGCCGATCTGGGCCGACGGCATCGTGTTCCTGGCGGTGTCGACCTTGCTGCTGGTCGGGGTGCGGCCCGCACTGCGCCGGCACCTGAGCTCCGGCAAGGGCCTGCCCGATCCGATGAAGGAGCTGGAGGGCAAGAGCGCGCTGGTGCTCGACCGGGTCGCGCGCCACGAGGGGCAGGTCAAGCTCGACGGCCAGGTGTGGACGGCCCGGCCGCTGAGCGAGGACGATGTCTACGAACCGGGCGACCACGTCACCGTCGTGCAGATCGACGGCGCGACCGCGGTCGTCTCCAAAGTCGTCTAGAGAAGCCTGGACGCGAAGGGAAGGAATTCGGTATGGACGGTGCCGTCGTCGGCCTAGTTTTTCTGGTCGTTCTGGTGGTGTTCGCGATCATCGTCGTCGCCAAGTCGGTGGCGCTGATCCCGCAGGCCGAGGCCGCCGTGATCGAACGGCTGGGCCGCTACAGCAAGACCGTGTCCGGTCAGCTCACCCTGCTGCTGCCGTTCGTCGACCGCATCCGGGCGCGCGTGGATCTGCGCGAGCGGGTGGTGTCGTTCCCGCCGCAGCCGGTGATCACCGAGGACAACCTGACGGTCAACATCGACACCGTCGTCTACTTCCAGGTGACCAATCCGCAGGCCGCGGTCTACCAGATCAGCAACTACATCGTCGGTGTCGAGCAGCTGACCACCACCACGCTGCGCAACGTGGTCGGCGGCATGACACTGGAGCAGACGCTGACCTCGCGCGACCAGATCAACGGACAGCTGCGCGGCGTGCTGGACGAAGCGACCGGCAGGTGGGGATTGCGGGTGGCACGAGTCGAGTTGCGCAGCATCGACCCGCCGCCGTCCATCCAGGACTCGATGGAAAAGCAGATGCGGGCCGACCGTGAGAAGCGCGCGATGATCCTGACCGCCGAAGGCAGCCGGGAGGCGTCAATCAAGCAGGCCGAGGGCCAGAAGCAGGCGCAGATCCTTTCGGCCGAAGGCGCCAAGCAGGCCGCGATCCTTGCCGCCGAGGCCGATCGGCAGTCCCGCATGCTGCGCGCCCAGGGTGAGCGGGCCGCGCAGTACCTGCAGGCGCAGGGCCAGGCGAAGGCGATCGAGAAGACGTTTGCGGCGATCAAGGCCGGCCGGCCCACTCCGGAGATGCTCGCCTACCAATATCTGCAGACGCTGCCGCTGATGGCCAAGGGTGAGGCCAACAAGGTGTGGCTGGTGCCCAGTGATTTCGGCTCGGCGCTGCAGGGCTTCACCAAGATGCTCGGGGCGCCGGGCGAGGACGGCGTGTTCCGGTACGAGCCCTCGCCGGTCGACGACAACCTGCCCAAGCCCGAGGACGACTCGGAGGAAGTCGCGGACTGGTTCAACACCCAGACCGACCCGGAGATCGCGCAGGCGGTCGCCGCCGCCGTCGCCGATGCGCGTTCGACCGATGTGAGCGCCATCGCCCCTGCTCCCGCAGACCCGCTGCCGCCGATGCAGTATCCGCCGATGTCGCAGCAGGATCCCCAGTCGGCACCGCGCCACGGCTCGCCGTAACTGTGAGCGCGCTGACGTCCCGGTCGACCTACGTCGCGCTCGCCGCGTTCCAGGCGGGCGACGCCGTCGCGTGCGCGATCCCGCTGCCGATCCTCGCCAAGATCCTCGACGATCTCGGCGTCCCGCCCGAGATCCGCTGGGTCATCCCGGTCGCGAAGGCCGCCGCGGCGGTGGGCTTGTTGTCGGTGCTGCGGTTCCCGTGGCTCGCCAGGCTGACCACCGCAATGCTGACGCTGTATTTCGTCCTTGCCGTGGGCGCACATGTCCGCGCGCGCGACAGGATCGTCAACGCGATTCCGGCCGCGTCGTTCTTGGTGACGTTCGCCGTGATGACCGCCAAAGGGCCCGACGTGGATTGAGCCGCTCGCCGAGCGTGACGCTATTGCGAAATTCGGGCGTGATCTTCGCAATACCGTCACGCTCGGCGAAGGCGTCGGAAGCCTAGACGGCGGCCGGCCCCGGCTGCCGGCGGGCAGCGCGGTGCAATCGCAGTTCGTACAGCAACCCGACGAAGCCGACGCAGGCGATGGCCGCCGAGACCGCGACGAGTGCCGGGTCGACCTGTCCGGTCACCGCGTCGCCGAGCACGACGAACGCCAGCGTGCCGGGGATCAATCCGAGCAACGTCGCCACCGAGTACGGCACGACCCGCACCACGGATGCGCCGGCGGCGTAGTTGATCACCGAGAACGGCACCGCGGGGATCAGCCGCAGCGACAGGACCACCGCCCAGCCGCGTTGCCGGAATCGCGCGTCCACGGCCTCGATGGCCGGGTGTTTGATGAGCCGGTCGAGTTGCCAGCCGGCCGCTCGCACCAGCCACAGTGCGATCAATGCGCTCAACGTGCTGGCCAACACCGCCAGGGCGACACCCAGCGCGGTGCCGAACAACAAACCGGCGGCCAACGTGAACGCGGTGCGCGGAAACGGAAACACCGTCACCAGCACGTGGGCGGCCAGAAACGTCAGCGGGAACCACGGGCCGACCGAGGTCGCCCAGTCGCGAAGCTCCAGCGCCGTCGGCAACGGAACCAACATCACCGCTGCGACCAAGATCACAATGCCGGTCACCGTCGCGGCGATTCGGCGCGGCGATACCTGCCGGGCGGCGGCGACCATCCCAAACTGCAGTCCGCGCAGCGTGTCGCGGGTTTTGGCGATGATCACGCCTACTTACCCTACGGCGTTTCGCGGTTGGGCATCCTCTAGCCTGATGGCGTGTCAACGCACTCCGCCGAGGTAGAGCCGGCGCTGCTCCGATGGCGCTCGCAGGTGGCCGCCGGCCTGGCCAAAGGCAATCCCGAGCTACCCGCCGAACCGGAGCGCCTGCTCGACACACCGACCTTCGAAGGCTTCCCGATCCGCGCGCTGTACACCTCGCTCGACGCCCGTCCGGAGCATCCGCTGCCCGGCCGCTGGCCGTTCGTGCGTGGCGGCGATGCGTTGCGCGACGTCAACGCCGGCTGGAAGGTCGCCGAGGCGTTCCCTGCATCCGGTGACGCAGACGACCTCAACGGCGCGGTGCTGTTGGCGTTGACCGAGGGCGTCAGCGCGCTGGTGCTGCGCGTCGGGGCGGAGGGAGTGGCGCCCGACAGCCTCGGCCGGTGGCTCCAGGGCGTGTTTTTGGAACTCGTCCCGATCGTGCTCGACGCGGGCGCCGACTACACCGCAGCGGCCGACGCGATGCTGGCTCTGGCGGCGGGTGTCGACGAGGACAAGTACGCGATGCTGTCGGTCGATCTCGGCGCCGACCCGCTGACGGCGTCGTTCAGCGGGCGTGCGGCGCCGGCTCTTGACGACGTGGCCCTGGTCGCCACCCGGGCCGGCGGCTTTCGCGGGGGAGTGCGGGCGATCACCGTGGACGGCCCGGCATTTCACAACCGTGGTGCCAACGCGTCGTGGGAGCTGGCCGCCAGTGTCGCGGCCGGGGTCGCCTACCTGCGGGTGCTTACAGACCTCACCGCGGCACAAGCGCTGCGCCAGATCAGCTTCCGCTTCGCGGCCGACGACGACCAGTTCATGGCGATCGCCAAATTCCGTGCCGCACGCCAACTTTGGGCGCGAGTAGCCGAAGTCGCCGACGCGCCCGGTGCAGGCGCGACGACGCTGCACGCCGTGACGTCGCTGCCGATGATGACCCAGCGTGACCCGTGGGTGAACATGCTGCGCACCACGGTCGCCGCTTTCGCGGCCGGAATCGGCGGTGCCGACACGGTTCTGGTGGAACCGTTCGACGCTGCGATACTCGGCGGTGCGCCGGGGGTGAGCGCGGGGTTCTCGCGCCGCATCGCCCGCAACACCCAACTGCTGCTGCTCGAAGAATCCAACATCGGCCGGGTGCTGGACCCCGCCGGCGGCTCGTGGTACGTCGAAGACCTCACCGAAGCTCTTGCGCAGCAGGCGTGGAGCCACTTCCAGGCGATCGAGGCGCGCGGCGGGTTCACCGACGCCCTCGACTTCGTCGCCGACCAGATCCGCGAGGTGCGCGACAAGCGCGACGACGACATCGACCATCGGCGCACCAAGCTCACCGGAATCAACGAATACCCCAACCTCGCCGATGAGCCGCTTGCGCGAAGAGCAGACAACGCCGATCCGCCGCTGCCGCACAGCGACGAGAGTTTGTACCGGTACGCAGCCGACTTCGAAGCGCTGCGGGACCGCTCGGACGCGTTCCTCGAGCGCACCGGTGCGCGGCCGGGCGTCTTGCTTATCCCGTTGGGCTCGCTCGCCGAACACAACGTCCGCGTCACGTTCGCGACAAACCTGTTGGCGTCCGGGGGGATCGAGGCCGTCAATCCCGGACCGCTAGACGCGTCCGGTATCGGCGCGGCCGCTGAGGCGGTCGGCGGCGCCGACATCGCGGTCATCTGCGGCACCGACACGCGGTACGGCTCCGAAGTCGCGAGCGTGGTGGCGGCGGCAAATGCCGCGGGGATCACGACGGTTTACCTTGCGGGGCCCAAGAAGGCGGTCGCGGAGCTGAACGAGGCGGATCAGCCCAATGGGTATCTGACCGCGAACATCGATGCGGTGCAGGCGTTGTCGAACCTGCTGAGCCGATTGGGGGCGTGAACCATGAGCACACCTACCTCCGTCGTAGGCAGCTTCGCCGATGTCCCCTTGCGCGGTGGCCAGACAACGTCACCCACCGAAACCGACGTTGCCGCACACGTCGCAGCTGCGGCCACGGCACACGGCTACACGCCTGACCAGTTGGACTGGCACACGCCGGAAGGCATCGTCGTCAAGCCGGTCTACACCGCGGCCGACCGCGCCGCAGCGTCCGTCGAGGGCTATCCGCTCAACAGCTTCCCCGGCGAGCCGCCGTACGTGCGCGGGCCGTATCCGACGATGTATGTCAACCAGCCTTGGACAATTCGCCAGTACGCGGGGTTCTCCACCGCCGCCGACTCGAACGCGTTCTACCGGCGCAACCTCGCCGCGGGGCAGAAGGGGTTGTCGGTGGCTTTCGACCTGGCGACCCACCGGGGATATGACTCCGACCATCCGCGCGTTCAGGGCGACGTCGGAATGGCCGGCGTGGCAATCGATTCCATTCTGGACATGCGCCAGCTGTTCGACGGCATCGACCTGTCGGCGGTGACGGTGTCGATGACCATGAACGGTGCGGTGCTCCCGATTCTCGCGCTGTATGTGGTGGCCGCCGAGGAGCAGGGTGTGCCGCCGGAGAAGCTGGCCGGGACCATCCAGAACGACATCCTCAAAGAGTTCATGGTCCGCAACACCTACATCTATCCGCCCAAGCCCTCGATGCGGATCATCTCCGATATCTTCGCCTACACCAGCAGCAAGATGCCGAAGTTCAACTCGATCTCGATATCCGGCTACCACATCCAAGAGGCCGGTGCCACAGCGGATCTCGAGCTTGCCTACACGCTTGCCGACGGCGTCGAATACATCCGGGCGGGAGTGGACGCGGGGCTGGGCATCGACCAGTTCGCGCCGCGGCTGTCGTTCTTCTGGGGCATCGGGATGAACTTCTTCATGGAGGTCGCCAAGCTGCGTGCGGGCCGGCTTCTGTGGAGCGAGCTGGTCGCGCAATTCGGGGCCCAGAATCCGAAATCGCTTTCGCTGCGCACGCATTCGCAGACCTCGGGATGGTCGCTGACCGCGCAGGACCCGTTCAACAACGTGGCGCGCACCTGCATCGAGGCGATGGCCGCCACCCAGGGCCACACCCAGTCGCTGCACACCAACGCACTCGACGAAGCCCTCGCGCTGCCCACGGACTTCGCCGCGCGCATCGCCCGCAACACCCAGCTGCTGCTGCAGCAGGAGTCGGGCACCACACGGCCCATCGACCCGTGGGGCGGCTCGTATTACGTCGAATGGCTCACGCACCGACTGGCGCAGCAGGCCCGCGCGCACATCCGCGAGGTCGAAGAGCACGGCGGCATGGCGCAGGCGATCGACGACGGTATCCCGAAGCTGCGCATCGAGGAGGCCGCCGCCCGCACGCAGGCTCGCATCGACTCCGGTCAGCAGCCTGTGGTCGGGGTGAACAAGTACCAGGTCGACGAGGACTCGGCGATCGAGGTGCTCAAGGTCGAGAACAGCAGGGTGCGCGCCGAGCAACTGGCCAAGCTGCAGCAGCTGCGCGCCGAGCGGGATCAGTCTCAGTTGGACGCGGCGCTGGAGGAGTTGAGCCGCGCGGCGGCCGGTGAAGGCAACCTGCTCGAGCTGTCGATCAACGCCGCACGCGCCAAGGCCACCGTCGGCGAGATCTCGGACGCTCTGGAGAAGGTGTTCGGGCGCCACCAAGCCGAGATCCGTACGATTTCCGGGGTCTACCGCGACGAGGTCGGAAAGGGGACCAACATCTCGTCCGCCACGGAGCTCGTCGAGAAGTTCGCCGAGGCCGACGGCCGCCGGCCCCGCATCCTGGTCGCCAAGATGGGCCAGGACGGTCACGACCGCGGCCAGAAGGTGATCGCAACGGCGTTCGCGGACATCGGGTTCGACGTCGACGTCGGATCGCTGTTCTCCACGCCGGAAGAGGTGGCGCGCCAGGCCGCGGACAACGACGTCCACGTGATCGGGGTGTCGTCCTTGGCGGCCGGGCATTTGACGCTGGTGCCCGCACTGCGCGACGCGCTGGCCGAGGCCGGGCGGCCCGACATCATGATCGTGGTGGGCGGGGTGATTCCGCCGGATGACTTCGACGCGCTGTATGAGGCCGGCGCCACGGCGATCTTCCCGCCGGGCACCGTCATCGCCGACGCCGCGATCGGCCTGTTGCACAAGCTGGCCGAGCGGCTGGGGTACAAGCTCTCCTGATGAAATCGGTCAAGGCGCTCGCCGAGGCCGTCCGCGGCGGCGACCGCGCCGAACTGTCGCGAGCCATAACGCTTCTCGAGTCGACGCGGCCGGACCAGCGGGAGAAGGCTCAGCAGTTGCTGTTGGAACTGTTGCCCGGCGCCGGCCGCAGCATGCACGTGGGGATCACGGGTGTTCCGGGGTCGGGCAAGTCGACGACCATCGAAGCCCTCGGCATGATGCTGATCGAGCAGGGGCACCGCGTCGCCGTCCTCGCGGTCGACCCGTCGTCGACGCGGACCGGCGGCTCGATCCTGGGCGACAAGACTCGAATGGCCAAGCTGGCGGTGCATCCGGAGGCGTATGTGCGCCCGTCGCCGACGTCGGGGACGCTGGGCGGGGTCGCGAAGGCCACGCGAGAGTCGATCGTGGTGCTCGAAGCTGCCGGATTCGACGTGATCCTGGTCGAGACCGTCGGCGTCGGCCAGTCAGAGGTTGCCGTCGCCAACATGGTGGATTGCTTCGTGTACCTGACGCTGGCCAGGACCGGAGATCAGTTGCAGGGCATCAAGAAAGGCGTCCTGGAGCTCGCCGACATCGTGGTTGTGAATAAGGCCGACGGCGAGCATGCCGCCGAGGCGAAGTCGGCGGCGCGTGAACTGTCGATGGCGATCCGGCTGATCTACCCGCGTGACACCCTCTGGCGTCCGCCGGTCTTGACGATGAGCGCACTCGAAGGCAC
Organism: Mycobacterium sp.; assembly: GCA_049280695.1. GTDB lineage: Bacteria > Actinomycetota > Actinomycetes > Mycobacteriales > Mycobacteriaceae > Mycobacterium. The sequence continues at coordinate 2,263 of JBAPQQ010000763.1, read as the reverse complement.
CGGCCTGCAGGAGCTGTGGGACACTGTGCTGCGGCACCGCGACGTGCTGACCGAGGCAGGGCAGTTCGAGGCGAACCGTCGCCAGCAGCAGGTGGATTGGATGTGGTCGATGGTCCGTGACGCGGTATTGGACAGGGTGCTGTCGAACCCGGGCGTGCGAGACATGCGCGCTGGGGTGGAGCGGCAGGTTCGCGACGGCGAGTTGACCGCGGCGCTTGGTGCGCAACGTATTCTCGACTCCGCGTCGGGTAGTTAACAGAACGGTAACAACCGGTTTGTTTGGGTAGCTAACCGGTCATCATTGTTATGTGACGCGCGCCACTCTTCATCTGATCGACGGCGGCCTGCCCAAGGGCGTGCAAGGTGCCGCCGATCCAAATTTCGCGTGCGCGGTCCGAATGTTCTCGAACCTGTTTCCGGGGCCGCGATTCGGCGGGGGAGCGCTGGCGGTGTATCTGGACGGACGGCCCGTGGTCGACGTATGGACCGGGTACTCGGACCGGCGCGGAGAGAGGCGCTGGGCGGCCGACACCGGTGCGATGGTGTTCTCGGCGACCAAGGGGGTTGCCGCGACGGTGATCCACCGGCTGGTCGACCGCGGCCTGCTCGACTACGACGTGCCGGTGGCCGCGTACTGGCCGGATTTCGGCGTGAACGGCAAGCATGCGATCACCGTGCGAGACCTGATGCGGCACCGCGCCGGCCTGTCGCATCTCAACGGTGCCACCAAGCACGAGCTGCTCGACCATCTGGTGATGGAGGCGAAGATGGCGGCGGCTCAGGCGAGCCGGCTGCTGGGCCATCCCGCGTACCACGCGATCACCTACGGGTGGCTCGTTTCCGGCCTGGCGCGCGCCGTGACGGGCATGGGCATGCGGGAGTTGATCCGCACCGAGGTGGCCCAGCCGCTGAACACCGACGGCTTGCACTTGGGGCGGCCGCCGGCCGGTGCGCCGACGCATGCGGCGCAGATTCTGGCACCGCAGTCGACCCACAAGAACCCGTTGTTCCATCTGCTTGCGCCGAAGTATGCCGCGATGTGGTTCTCGGGCGGATTCGGTGCCATGTACTTCCGCGGTGCGAGAGCCTTTGTGCAGGGCGAGATCCCGTTCCTCGACGGTGAGATTCCTTCGGTCAATGGTGTGGCGACGGCCCGCGGACTGGCCAAGATGTATGGGGCCATCGCGAACTGCGGCCGGATCGACGGACAGCGTTATCTGTCAGCCGATTTGGTCCGCGGCCTCACCGGCAAGCCGAGTCTGCGACCGGATTTCAACATCATGGTGCCGCTTGCGTGGCATCACGGCTACCACTCGGTGCCCCTGCCCGGCGTGCTGCCGGGGTTCGGGCATGCGGGGCTCGGCGGTTCGATCGGCTGGGCGGATCCGAGCAGCGGAATGTCGATGGGCTTCGTGCACAACCGGCTGCTGACGCCGATGCTTCTCGACCAGGCGACGTTCATCGCGTTGGGAAACCTGCTGCGCCGGGGTGCCGAAGCTGCCCGGAAGCGCGGGGCGCAGGCGGTGCCGCATTACGGGGCGCCGTATCCGGAGGCGGCGGGGGCTGTCGCGGGTTAGGCGTCTTCCATCCGGAACCCGACCTTCATCGTCACTTGCACGTGCGCGACGCCGCCGTCGGCGAGATGGCCGCGGATGGACTGCACGTCGAACCAGTCGAGCCCGCGCGTGGTCTGCGCTGCGCGGGCGATGCCGTTGCGGATCGCCGCGTCGACGCCGTCGGGGGAGGACCCCACGATCTCGACGACGCGGTAGGTGTGGTTGGTCATGAGTTTCCCTTCCTCGGCGGCGTAGCCGTCCCCAAACACGTCAGGCTCCCAGCACCAAGTGCTGGGAGCCTGACGTCGAGTTGAGCGCAGCAAGTGGCTCGCGCCCAGCCCGCTCAGTAGTTATTGCAGACGCTGAAGACGTTCTGAATGACTCCGAGGTAGGGGCCAAGCCCACCCGGGTTGCTCTGGATCTGCTGGGCCATCACCAAGCGCTGATCCCGTGGCGCGGCGAGGAAGTCCTGCAAGCCGGCCTGCACCTGCGGCGCTGAGTTCAAGACCCTGGCGGTCTGCGGACTTTGCGCGTTGAGCGCCGAGATCACCTGTGGATATGTGCACGTCGAGTTGACGATCGGATCCAGATTCGGATCGGCGGACGCCATCCCAGCGCCGGCGCTCAACGCTAACGCCAAGCCGCCCGCCCCCAAAGCCAGCTTGACCAACAGCGGTTTCATCATGTGTGAACTCCCTCCCTGTGAC